>MGSR01000014.1 GCA_001798565.1 Deltaproteobacteria bacterium RIFCSPLOWO2_12_FULL_60_16 | reverse complement strand
CCGCCGCTCGCTCCCCCGAGCGCCTTTCCCAGTGTCCCCGTCAGGATGTCGACGCGGCCCATGACCTTGCGATACTCGTGGGTGCCTCGTCCCCGCTCTCCCAGAACGCCCACCCCGTGCGAGTCGTCGACCATCACCAGGGCGTCATATCGGTCCGCAAGATCGCATAGAGCCGGCAGGTTGGCGACGGTCCCATCCATGGAAAACACCCCGTCGGTGACGACCAGACGGAATCTGGCGCCGCGGGCTTCACGGAGCTTGGACTCGAGGTCCGCCATGTCATTGGCGGCGTAGCGAAGCCTCTGCGCCTTGCACAGCCGGATGCCGTCTATGATGCTGGCGTGGTTCAACTGATCGCTGATGACCGCGTCCTGCTCCTCCAGCAGGCTCTCGAACAGGCCGCCGTTGGCGTCGAAGCACGAGGAGTAGAGGACCGTCTCTTCGGTGCCGAGAAAATCACTGAGCGCCCGCTCCAGCTCTTTGTGGATCTCCTGGGTGCCGCAGATGAACCGGACGGAGGATAAACCGTAGCCCCAGCGCTCCAGCGCCTCATGGGCCGCCTGGATGACGGCCGGGTGATTGGCCAGGCCGAGGTAGTTGTTGGCGCAGAAGTTGAGGACCTGCGGCCCCCGGCTCACCTCGATCCGCGCCTGCTGCGGGCTCGCGAGCACTCGCTCGGCTTTGTAAAGGCCGCTGCCGCGGATCTCTGCGAGCTGGCGTTGCAGGTGCCGCTTTAGAGCGTCGTACATGGGCGGGTCCTCATTCAGCGTCGGACCAATGGAGAATGACCTTGCCGCAGCGCGCCGATCTTATCACCTCGAAGGCCTTTTCATATTCGCTGTGGTGAAAATGGTGGGTGATGACCGGGCTGAAGTCGACGCCGCTCTGGATCAAGACCGTCGCCTTGTACCAGCTCTCGTACATCTCCCGGCCGTAGATTCCCTTGATCGTGAGTCCATTGAAGATCACCCTGTTCCAGTCGATCGCAATCTCCTGCTCAGGAATGCCCAGAAGGGCGATCTTCCCTCCGTGGCACATGTTGTCCAGCATCTCTCTGAGCGCCTTGGGATGCCCCGCCATCTCCAGCCCCACGTCGAAGCCTTCCTTCATCCCCAGCTTCCGCTGCGCCTCAGCGATCGTTTCCGTGCGCACGTCGAGAGCCAGCGTCACCCCCATCTTGCGGGCCAGCTCCAGCCGGTAGGGGATGACGTCGGTCATCACTACGTAGCGGGCCCCGGCGTGTCTGGCGATCGCCGCGGCCATGAGACCGATGGGTCCCGCGCCGGTGATCAGGACATCCTCGCCCAGGACATCGAACGAAAGCGCGGTGTGCACCGCGTTGCCCAGAGGGTCGAAGATCGCCTGGATATCGCGCGGGATCGACGGGTCGTGATGCCAGACGTTGGTCACCGGGATCGCCAGGTACTGGGCGAAGGAGCCCTGTCGGGCGATGCCGATGCCGTGGCTGTCGGCGCACAGGTGCCTTCTCCCCGCCAGACAGTTGCGGCAGCGGCCGCAGACGACGTGCCCCTCGCCGCTCACCACGTCTCCCGGCTTGAAGTCCTTGACGTTCGTCCCGACTCTCTCGATCGTGCCGACGAACTCGTGGCCGATCACCAGCGGCGGGCGGATGGCTCTCCGGGCCCATTCATTCCACAGGTAGATGTGGAGATCGGTGCCGCAAACGCCGGTCCGGTCCACTTTGATTAAGACATCATTGATCCCGATTTCGGGAACCGGCAGCTCTTCCGGCGATAATCCCGGCTCCGCGCTTCTCTTCACCAGCGCTATCATCGACGGCATATCTATCCTCGCTTGCCTCCGTCGGCAATGGAAGCGGTATCGGCCGCGAGACCCTACTTCGGCAGGAAATCTTCCAGCCGAACGTTTTGCCAGCCCATGGGCTTTAGCCGCTCGTAGGATCTGCGCGTCTCATTGCTGGCGCACAGGGGCGGCTTGGTGGCGTCGATGATGACCTTGCCGCCGACGCGGTGCCAGTAGGGGCCGCCCGGCGGCACCGGCTCGAAGCCGGTCGGGTCCATGGGATGAACGCGGCTCCCGGGTATCACCACCATGTCTTCCGCCGGGTTGCAGCGGGTGTTGATGGCCCAGAGGATCTCCCAATAGTTGAAGATATTCACGTCCTCGTCGACCGCGATCGCTATCTTGGGATGAAGGATGGGGCTGGAAAGGACCCCCATCAGCACCTGCTTCGCCTCGCCGTAAAAGCGCGGCGTCATCTGCACGACGACGCCGAACAGCCCGGGCAGCACCAATACATTATGGAGTTGAACGTAGCCGCCGATGTTTTTGATGTGGTTGTAGACCGCGACGCCGAACGGGACTTTGTGAAAGACGCATCCTTCGACCTCGGAGCCGTTCTGGATCGCTTTGAAGATGGCGTCGCGGCGCCTGGTGATGCAGTCGATCTCGACCACGGGGTTCTTTCCCATGCCGGCGACATAGTAATCGTGAAACTCTGAGAATGGCCCCTCCTCCTCGCGCACGTTCGGCAGGATGCGCCCCTCGAGAACGATCTCCGCATCGTAGGGCACGTCCAGATCGTTGGTCTCGCACTTCACCACCCTGGCGCTCTCGCCGATGAGGCCGCCCGCCAGCTCCAGCTCATCCATCTCGAACGGCCCGGTGCTGGCCGCGGCCATGTAGTAAAGAGGGTGGTGGCCGATGAAAATGGCCACCGGCATGGCCTCGTTGCGCGCCTCGTACTTGTTGAGAATCTCCCGCGTATGGCGCGGGACGATCAAGGCCCCGGTCTTTCGCGGCCCCTTGACCTGCAGCCGGTGGAAGGCGACGTTGCGGATGCCGCTATCGGGATCGCGGGCGACCATCAGGCCGGCCGCGATATAGGGCGTCTCTTCGCTGCCCGCGATATGGGCGGGGAGCTTGGTGATGTCCACTTGATCGCCTTTGAGGATGACCTCTTTCACCGGGCCGGTGGAGACGAGCTCCGTCGGCTGGCGCTTCAGCGCCCGTTCGGCCGCCGTGGGGATGAGATTCTCGACTGTGGCTCCGTAGGCGAGGGCGGCGTGGCGCAGGTTGGCCGGCGCCATGCCCAGGCTCTTCCAGCCGGGAAAGCCGTCGACATTTTCAAACAGCAGCGCCTTCTCCCGGGACTGGTACAGCAAAGCCCCCATCTGAGTGTGCGGATGGACCGGCTTGGTTATGCGCACAAGCTCGCCTGCGTTCTCCAGCTCTCGAATCCAGGCACGCATGTCTCTCGGCATAGATCGCGCTCCTCCTTATAGATAGTCCGATGGCTCCTGTCAGTCTTCTATGCTAGAAGTCCTGAGCGTTTCAAGCGGCGCTTTACAGTTGTTGCGATGCCTGCTATCAATCTTAGAATTATTTGCCGAGGTTACGTTAGGAGCGGAACATGACGGGAAGCATCGAGAGGTGGAGAGAGCAGGGACTTCTGTTGGTGGCCCTGATCTGTTTTTTCTTTTCCGGGGCGGCGGGTCTGATCTATGAGGTGGTCTGGACGCGCATGCTGACGCAGATCTTCGGCAACACCACATACGCCATCGCCACGGTCCTGTCCGCGTTCATGGCGGGCCTGGCCTTGGGGAGCTATTCTTTCGGCCGGATCGCGGACCGGGGAAAGAACGATTTTCTGCTCTACGGCATCCTCGAAGCCGGAGTCGGCGTGTACGGGTTTTTGGTCCCGTGGCTCTTTGCGCTGGGGCAGCGGCTTTATATCCCGCTCTACGGCTTGAACGACTCCACTCCGTTTCTGTTCAACCTGCTGCTTTTCGTTCTTTCCTTTTTTCTTCTGGTGGTGCCCACGCTGCTCATGGGCGCGACCCTGCCGGTCTTAAGCCGCTTTTTTGTCCGCAGCTTCGCGCAGCTGGGGCGCCGCGTGGGAGATCTATACGCCACCAACACCATGGGCGCGGTGCTGGGCTGCGGCTTTGCCGGCTACTATTTGATTCCCGCGCTCGGCATGCGGGCGACGGTTTATACGGCGGCCGGGGTCAATTTACTGATCGCCGTGACCATCCTGATAATCGACCGGGTTCGGCGCAAGGAAGGCGCCGAGCCTCGGGAGGCGGTCGCCGCGGAGGAGAAGCCTGAAGCCGGCGCCGGGGCGGCTCCTTCCCGGCTGGGATGGCTGTTGCTGCTGGGCTTCGGCCTGTCGGGATTTTCCGCTTTGGTCTACGAGAATGCCTGGACGCGCGCCTTGACCCTGGTCATCGGCAGCTCGGTCTACTCGTTCACCACCATGCTGCTCACCTTTCTCGTCGGGCTGGCGCTGGGGGGATTTCTCTACGCGCGCTTGATGGGAAAGCGCGAGGTGCAGGTGAGCACGTTCGGCGCGATCGAGCTTTGGGTAGGGGTGACGGCGTTGGCGACCATACCGCTGTTCGAGAAGCTACCGCTCATCTTTCTGAGATTGCTCCACGCCTTCGGCGATTCCTTCTCCTTTTTTCTCACGATCCAGGTGCTGCTCTCGGGGTTGGTGATGCTCGTTCCCACGCTCCTCCTGGGCATGACCTTTCCCATGGTCGCCCGGCTGTTTACCCAGAGCATTTACCGGGTGGGGAGCAGCGTGGGGATCTCTTACGCGGCCAACACGGTCGGCGCCATCGTCGGGGCCTTTGCCGGCGGCTTCATCTTTATTCCCCTGCTCGGCGTGCAGAACAGCATCCTGCTGGCGGTGATCGTCAACCTGGTGACCGGATGGGTGTTGATCGTCGGGGATCCCCAGCTGCCGAAGGTTTCGCGCTTCGCCCTGGGAGTGGTGGTGCTCATCGCGGTGATCCTGATCCCGATCAAGACGCCGCGCTGGGACCGTTTTGTGCTGACCAGCGGCGTCACCATCTACAATGACCGCTACGAGAGCCTGCCGACGACTTCTTTGAGGCTCGAAGAGATGCGCCGCGACGAGATGATCTATTATCGCGAGGGACTGACCGCCACGGTGAGCGTGCATCGGATCGGCAAGGACTACATTTACTTCAAGACCAACGGCAAGATCGACGGCTCGCACGGCGATGCCTTGAGCCAGCTCATGACCGGCTACATTCCGTTGCTGTTCCACCCCGAGGGCGAGAGGGCCGCGGTGATCGGCCTGGGCAGCGGCATGACGGCCAAGGCGGTCGGCGCCTTTCCGCTGCGCGCGATCGAGGTGCTGGAGATCGAGCCCGCGATGGCCGATGTCACGCGCTTTTTCCACGACAAGAACGGCAAGATTCTCGAAGACCGCAGGGTGCGGCTCGTTCCCACGGACGGGCGGAATTATATCGTGGCCTCGCCCAAGCTTTACGACGTGATCACCGCCGAGCCCTCCAACCCATGGATCGCGGGGATCGCCAACCTCTACACGCGCGAGTTCTACGAAGTGGTGAAGTCCAAGCTCAAGGAGGACGGCATCTTCGCCCAGTGGTTCCACAACTACTCCATGTCGCCGGATGATTTTCGCATGGTCTTCCGCACCTTCGGAGAGGCCTTCCCCCATGTCTCGGTGTGGGGCATGAAGGAGAGCGATTTTCTCATGCTCGGCAGCAAGAAGGAGCAGGTTTTCCGTTACCCGATGCTGCAGGAGATTTTTTCCAAGAACCAGACTCTGAGAGAGGACTTTCAGGAGCTGGGCCTGTCGGATGTCTACGGGATTCTCGGCTTTTACCGCATGGGGAAAGAGGAGATGATGAAGTTCAGCGAGGGCGCCGGTCTCAATACGGACGACGGCGCCCAGTTGGAGTTCTCCGCGCCCCGCAACCTGCGCCGCTCGACGGCGGATCTCAATCGCAAGCTCATGGGGCCGTTCCTGGTGGATGCGCCGTGGCTGAATTCGGACTCCATCAAGATTCCGGCGGCTATGCGCCACTACTATCTGGCCCAGGCCCATGAGGCCAACGGCTGGAATGACCAGGCCCTGGAAGAGATCAATCGGGCGCTCCGGCTCGATCCGTCGAAGGCCGATTTTTATGTCCTTAAGACCAAGGTCCTCCTGGCGGAGGAAAAGAGCGGCGAGGCCGCCACGGCCGCGCTGGCCGCGCTGGCGCGCTCGCGCCAGACGATCGGGCCGATTCTCCGGGCGAGCGAGGAATTTTACCTGCCGGAGGCCAAGCTGGTCTATTCCAAGACCATCCAGATGGGCACTCAGGAGATCATCCCCTATCTGGGACTGGGCAACATCGACCTGCATGCGAGAGACTTCAAGGGAGCCGAAAAGTGGTTTAGCGCGGCGCGGCGCCTGCGCCCCGAGCATCCCGCCGTGCTGCTCGCCTGGGGCCGCTTGATGCTGGCCAAGGGCGAGGCGGAGAAGGCCAGGGAGTTCCTCGAGGGCTCCAAGCAGAAGGGTGAAGAGTCCGGCACTCTCTACGGCGCGCTCGGCGATAGCTATTTCAAGCTGGCGCGCTGGGAAGATGCCGCGGGCTCTTACGCGCGGGCCGTCAAGTACAGAAAGAAAAATAACGAATGGCGCCGCGCGCTCGGCGTCGCCCTGGCCAAGACCGGCAAGGTGCGGGAGGCCGAAGAGAAATTCCGCGAGGTGCTCGCCTTGAGCTCCGCCGACTCCGAGGCGTGGCACGAGTTGAGGAAGCTGGGCAAGAGGTATTGATCTGATTTTCTCTCCACTCGCTCGCAGCTTCCGTCCCAAATAGCGCGCCCGGACCGCGCAATCTGACAGCTTGCCTTTCTTGCCGGCGCGTGGGAATCTGCGCCATAATTTGCTATCCTGTCATCGGCTTGTGCCAGGGGGTTGCTAAGTTATGCTCAGGGAAAAGATCGGAGTGATCGGGGCGGGAAAGATCGGCTCTGCCATCGTGCGGGGAGTGATCCGGGCGGGGCTGGCGCGCAAGCAGCAAGTGATGGCGAGCGACGTCAGCAGGACCCTCAGGCAGTCGCTTGCCAAAGGGCTCGGCGTCAAAGTCACGGCGAGCAACGGCCAGGTGTGCGACTTCGCGGATATCATAATCCTCGCGGTCAAGCCCCAGATCCTCGATCCCGTGGTCAAAGAAATCGCGAAAAACCTGGGTAGGACCAAACTCCTGGTGTCGGTCGCGGCCGGCGTGCCGCTCTCCCGCATCGAAAACAATCTGGCCAAGGGGGCGCGGGTGGTGCGGGTCATGCCCAATATCCCCTGCGTGGCGGGGGCCGGCGCCTCCTGCTATGCCGGCGGGGCCAACGCGACTGCAAGGGATCTTGAGAGGGTCGGCTCGATTTTAAACAGCTTCGGCATCGGCTTGCCCGTGGAGGAAAAGTATTTGGACGCGGTCACCGGTTTGAGCGGCAGCGGTCCCGCCTATGTTTTTCTCTTTATCGAAGCGCTGGCGGACGGAGGGGTTCAGGTAGGTCTCGCCAGGGATGTGGCCTTGAAGCTCGCCCTGCAGACGGTTTATGGCTCGGCGCGCATGGCGCTGGAGAGCGGCAAGCATCTGGCTGAGCTCAGAGAGGAAGTGACCTCTCCCGGAGGGACGACGATCGCGGGGCTTTACGCCTTGGAGAAGGGAAAGATGCGCGGGACGGTCATGGAGGCGGTCTTGCAGGCTACCAGGCGCTCCCAGGCTTTGGGAAAAGGAGAATCATGAAGCCGGAACCGAGCCCAGCAGGCTCCGAGAGCGAAATCCAGCTCCTGGCCGCGCTGAGCGAACTCATGGGGACTTCGATGGCCTTCGAAGAGGTCATCGCTGCCGCCATGCGCTTCACCTCCGCCATGATGGGAGCCGATGGCTCCTCGCTGCTGCTCGTCAACCGCAAGGAGGGCGGTCTCAGTTTTTACATCGCGCTGGGGGAGAAGGCGGGTCAGTTAAAGAGCATGACCCTGGCGCGGGGGGAGGGGATCGCGGGACTCGTGGCCGAGAGCGGCATCCCCGTCGTGGTCTCGGATGTCCGCCGCGAGGCGCGCTTCTCCAAGCGCGTCGACCAGGTCACAGGATTCAAGACCGGTTCCATTGCCTGCGTGCCGTTGCGCATCCGGGACGAGCTCAAAGGGGTTATCGAAGTCGTCAGCAAAAGAGTCGGGACCTTCAGCGACAAGGATCTGGATATGCTCACCGCGATTGCCGGGCCGGTCGCAGTGATGATCGAGAATGCCCGCTTGATCGACGAGGTCAAGGGGCTGCACGAGAAGCTGGAGAAGGCCGGCCGCGTGAAGGCGGAGTTCCTCGCCACTATGACGCATGAGCTGCGCACCCCGATCAACATCGTCATCGGCAATCTCGATATCCTCCTGGGCGGCTTCCTGGGGGAAGTCAATGACCGGCAAAAGGATAGCCTGAAGACGGCGCTGCGCAACTCCGGGGAGGCTCTCAACTTGATCGGCAGCCTGTTGGACCTCTCCCGGATCGAAGCGGGCCAGGTCGTGATCCGCGTGGAGGAGTTTCGTCTTGAGGATATTTGGAAAGAATTGGAATTGCTCTTTCGCATCGGCCTCAGCGGCAAGCAGGTCGACCTCGTCTGGGAAGCCCGCGAGCCGCTGCCGCTGCTGAAGACGGACAAAATCAAAGTGAAAGAGATCTTGAGCAACGTAGTCTTCAACGCCGTTAAATTTACCGACCGCGGCCGGATCCGGGTCTGCGCATCTCCCGCCGGAGGAGGCGAGGAGGTGGAGCTGGTGGTGGAGGATACGGGCGTTGGAATTCCGAAGGAGTTCCTGCCTTTTCTCTTCGAGCCCTTTCGTCAGGCTGAGGGCGCGTTGACGAGAAGCCATGGCGGCGTGGGACTGGGGCTGAGCATCGCCAAGAGGCTGGTGAACCTGCTCCACGGGCGGATCGAGGTGGAAAGCGAGGTAGGAAAAGGCTCCACCTTCCGCCTCACGATCCCGGCGAAATACGCGGCGTAAGTCATCCCTCCTTCGTGAGATCGTCCGGGGAGAAATATCCCCATGTTGCTGATTTTGATCCTGGCCTTGGTCGTCACTGCTCTAACCGGGATTTTTATCCTCCAGAACGCTATTCCCGTCACAGTGACCTTTCTCGTATGGCAATTCGAAGGCTCGCTGGTT
>MGSR01000013.1 GCA_001798565.1 Deltaproteobacteria bacterium RIFCSPLOWO2_12_FULL_60_16 | reverse complement strand
CCGCTCCACCAACTGCCGATAGTGCTTTCGATAGTCGAGCTTATTGAGGGCGTTGATGTAGGCGAGCGCGCTGGCCATGATGATGTCCGTATGCGACCCCTGTCCTGATACCCGGATGCCGCCATCCTCGATCAGACAGGAGACTTCTCCCTGGGCATCCGCCCCGCCGGTGATCGCCTTGACCGAGTAGCGTACCAACTTGGAGCGCGAGCCGCTGATCTTGGCGATCGCCTTGTAGCAGGCATCCACCACCCCGTCTCCCGTGGCATGGTCCATACACTCCTGTCCATCCACGCGCATCTTTACGGTCGCCGAAGGGATGGCGTTCGAGCTCGAGTTTACGTTGAGGTAGAGCAGCTCGCAGCGGTCAGGCGTGCCGGCAAGCCGCAGAATCTCCTCGGCCACAATGGCCTCGATGTCCTCGTCGTAGACCTCCTTTTTCTTGTCCGCCAGCTCCTTGAAGCGCAGGAAGGCCCGGTTCATATCTTCCTTGCTGATATTGAAGCCGAGCTCCTTGAGCCGCTCGCCGAATGCATGGCGCCCCGAATGTTTGCCCATCACGAGCCGGTTGCCGGCGATGCCTACCGACTCCGGCGTCATGATCTCGTAGGTGAGCTTTTGCTTGAGCACGCCATCCTGATGAATGCCCGCCTCATGGGCAAAGGCATTGGCCCCCACGATCGGCTTATTGATCGGAATCGGGATGCCGGTGATCTGGGAGAGCAGACGGGATGTCGGATAGATCTGCTCGGTCACGATATTGGTGTCGACGCCGAAGAGGCTCTTTCTGGTTTTGATCCCCATGACCACCTCTTCCAGGGAGGTGTTGCCCGCGCGCTCTCCGATCCCGTTGATGGTGCACTCGACCTGCCGCGCCCCGTTGGCGACGGCCGCCAGCGAGTTGGCGGTCGCCAGCCCCAGGTCGTTATGACAGTGGGCGCTCCAGGTAACCTCCCTGCCGCCCTCGGTGTGCTCTACCAAATAACGCACGAGCGAGCCGAACTCCGAAGGAATGGCATAGCCGGTGGTGTCCGGGACATTCAGGGTTTTGGCCCCGACGCGAGCCACCTCGCTGAAAACCTGCACAAGAAAATCCCGGTCGCTGCGCGAGGCGTCCTCGGCCGAGAACTCGATATAGTCGATGTGCTTCCTGGCGTAGCTCACCGCCCAGACCGCAGCGTCCAGCACCTCGCTCCGGGACATTCTGAGCTTGTGCTTCATGTGAATGTCCGAGGTGGCGATAAATATGTGGATGCCGGGATGCCTGGCGTGCTCCACGGCCTTTAGGGCCCTTTTGATATCGCCCTCCTGCGACCGGGCCAGACTCACCACCATGGGGCGCTTGACCTCTTTGCTCACCCGCTCCACGGACTCAAAATCTCCCTCGGAGGAGGCGGCAAACCCGGCCTCGATCACATCCACGCCGAGTTTCTCCAGCTGGCGCGCGATGATCACCTTCTCCTCGACGTTCATGCTCGCCCCCGGAGATTGCTCTCCGTCCCTCAGCGTGGTATCAAAAATCCTTACGGTATTGTGCTCTATAACTTTCTGCGACATGGAACTACCCTCCAAAAAATAAAAGCTCCCGCGGCAGGGCCTACGGGAGCATCAAACTGACTTCCTGAAAGGAGGAGCTACGGCAAGGCCTCGGTCATCTCCTCCCCCCTCTCCCGTCTCCGCTTACGAAGCGTGATGGCCCATAACAAGGGCCCGGATAAAGTATACAGGAGAAAAACGCTAAAAAACATAA
Source organism: Deltaproteobacteria bacterium RIFCSPLOWO2_12_FULL_60_16 (assembly GCA_001798565.1). GTDB lineage: Bacteria > Desulfobacterota > Binatia > UBA9968 > UBA9968 > UBA9968. The sequence continues at coordinate 7,001 of MGSR01000013.1, read as the reverse complement.
TCTGCGGCTCCGCAATAGTCAGTTTGATAAACAGGATCGCGGAAACCAATAGCCAAAAGGGATGCCTCTTTTTGAGATCCATCTGCTTAAGACTGAAATACTGGAAGTTGCTCACCATCAACCCGGCCAAGAGGTATATCACCAGGAGTAAAATCACCCGCTTGTTGGCAGCGCCCTCCCCCCCGAGAAAATAGTACATCAGCACGGTTGCCGCAATCATCTCCGCGGCGGCGGGAATGGGCAGCCCTACAAAGTGGCTTTTTTCCACTGTCCGTACCTGGACGTTGAATCGGGCGAGCCTGAGCGCCCCGCAAACCACGTACAGACAGGCGGCCAGCCACCCCCAGGTCCCCCAGGGAACCAGCGCCCAATAATAGACCAGCACAGCCGGCGCTACCCCGAACGAGACCAGATCGGCCAGGGAATCAAACTCGATGCCGAATTGGCTCGTGGTCTTGGTCAGCCGGGCCACGTAGCCGTCCACACCATCCAGGAGATGAGCCAGTAGGATAAATATCGCGGCCTGCCAATAGTGTCCGTTGAAAGTCGATATCACCGAAAAAAAGCCGCAGATGAGATTCCCGGTGGTGAACAGACTGGGAATCAGGTAGACGCCCCGCTTCAACTGGGCCGAACGGACCCTCTGCTTGAGAGGAACCCGAGCCACCTTTCTTCTCGGCAGGAGCCGTACTTTCCCCAACGAGAGCCTTTCACCCTGAGGGTCATTGATGCCGCTCATGGAAGCCTCCCTATCACGCTCTCCCCTGCCCTTACCCGCTGCCGCTCAACCACGTCCACGCGAGCTCCCCGGGGCAGGAAGAGATCCACCCTGGAACCGAACATAATCAAGCCGAATCTTTGTCCCCGCTCCAAAACGTCTCCTTGTTTCACGTAACAGACAATGCGCCGCGCCAGCACCCCGGCGATTTGCACGACACCCAGCCTTCTCTCCTCGCCATCCACCAGGATCAGGGCGTTGTTCTCGTTGCCCTCGGACGCCTCTTCTCTATACGCCGCGAGAAAGCTGCCTTCCCGGTAACGGACCTGCTCTACCCTAGCACGAATCGGCGCCCGATTCACGTGCACGTCCAGAGGGGAAAGAAAGATACTGACGCGCGTTTCCGCGCCCGCGAACAATCCCTCTTTGTCTACCCGCCTGATCGCCACGACCCTGCCATCCGCGGGGGCGAGGATTAACCCCTCTCCCTGAGGCGCGACACGCTCCGGATCGCGGAAGAAACCGAGGAAGGCGAAGGCAAAGACTACGCACGCCAGCGCCACCCACTTCCAACCGAGCACCAGAGCGAGCAACGCCAAAAGAGCCGCGACCAGGATGAACGGGTAACCCTCTCTGGCGATGCTCATTGTGCCTATTGTCTTCTAGTTTTTACTCTTGTCCACCAGGCGGTTTTGCCCCAGCCACGGCATCATCGCCCTCAGCCGCGCGCCCACCTTTTCGATCGGATGATTCGCCGCCTCTTTTCTCAATTCGGTGAAATGGGGCATGCCGCAGCGGTACTCGTTGATCCACTCTTCGGCGAATTTTCCCGATTGAATATCCTTCAGGAGATTCTGCATCGCCTTGCGCACCTCGTCGCCGATGACCTTTTTCCCGCGGGTAAGGTCCCCGTACTCCGCGGTGTTGCTGATGGAATAGCGCATGGTTGCCAGGCCGCCCTCGTAGATAAGGTCTACGATCAACTTGACCTCGTGACAGCACTCGAAATAGGCCATCTCCGGCGGATAGCCCGCCGCCACCAGGGTCTCATACCCCGCCTGAATGAGAGAGGTAAGCCCGCCGCAGAGCACCGCCTGCTCCCCGAAGAGGTCGGTTTCGGTCTCATCCTTGAATGTCGTCTCGATAACCGCAGCTCGAGTCCCTCCCAGAGCCTTGGCGTAGGCCAGCCCGACCTGCGTGGTATCGCCCGAAGGGTCCTGGTGCACCGCCAGGAGACAGGGCACGCCCCGGCCCTTTTCAAACTCGCTGCGCAGCAGGTGTCCCGGCGCCTTGGGGGCGACCATAAAGACATTCACCCCGGCGGGCGGCACAATGCGCTTGAAATGGATATTGAAGCCGTGGCCGAAAGCCAGGTAGTTTCCCTGCTTGAGTCCGGGGCCGATCTCTTTTTCGTAAGCCTCGCCCTGGAGCTCGTCGGGAAGCAGCACCATGACGATGTCGCCGAGCTTCGCGGCCTCCGCGGTCTCCATCACCTTGAGCCCCGCCTTTTCCGCTTTGGGCCAGGAACTGCTCCCGCGCTTGAGCCCGACCACCACGTCGATCCCTGAATCTCTCAGGTTATTGGCGTGGGCATGCCCCTGGCTGCCATAACCCAGCACAGCCGCCTTTTTGCCTTTAAGAAATTTTAAATCCGCGTCTTGGTCGTAGTAGACCTGCATCGAAGTTCTCCTCCAGCAGCTAAATTACAGAATATCCATTCGTCTTGCGTCCACTTATCCGTTTCGCTCTCAGCGACCATGGAGCTGCTTGATGAAGCCCTCCTTGGCCAGTCGTTCCAAGGGAGCCGGATCATAAAATTGCCTGGGATCGAGCCCCTTCGCCTTGGGATTCCTGGCAGAGACCTCTTCCAGGGCCGACTCCACTTCGCTCGAGCCGATGGTCGGGACGTCCCGGATGTAACCCAGGACGTAGGTGCGGAAGGCGCTGCTCAGCAACTTGGTATCCGAGGTGCGGCTGTATTTACCAAGAAGCCGGGTGGTAAATTCCGGGTTCGCCTTCGCGTACTTGACCCCTTCCAGGGTCGCCTTCAGGAACCTGTCGAGAGTCTGAGGCCGGCCTTTGATGAACGAGTCGGTGGTCACCAAAGCGGTAGCCGGATAACGATATTTGAGATCGGCCAGGTTCAGCATCTCCCGGTATCCCATCTCTTTAGCCTTTTCCAGAGTCGGAGAGGAGATCAGCGCCCCTTTGATGACCCCCTGCTGCATGAACAGGAGGTTTTCCGGCACGCCTCCGGTCTGTATCGTCTTGATATCCTTGGCCGGGTCGAGACCCCACTCGCTCACCGCCTTCTGCAGCCCGAGATCCGTCAGCGAGCCGTACCGGCTGACGCCGAAGGTTTTTCCCTTAATGTCTTTAGGGCTCGCGATGTCCGTCGTGGTGACCAGGCTCATGGGAATCACATTGATGACCGCGCCGATCATCTTCACTTCAGAGCCCGCCAGGCGTGACAGGATGGCCGCGGCCCCCGATCCCTGGACGATCTGCGCGTCGCCGGATATCAGGGTGTGAATGGCCTGGGAGCCGGCGACATAGATGAGGTTTACGTCGAGGCCGTACTTCCGATAGATACCCGCCTCCCTGGGGGCCCAGGTCGAAATGGAGGCCGCAGCGATCGACGAATAGACCACGTTGAGCCGCTCCAGCTCCGCCGCCACGGCGCGACTGTGCCCGACGCCTCCGGGAAAATAGACTGCAAAAAACAGCAGGGAAACAAAGGCAACAATCCCAAATCGCTTCAAGAAATCACCCATAACTTTTTATACCTGTCTTGCCATGAGACTTCAAGCTGCTTTTGCCGCGAGCATTCTGCTTCATGCCACACTTGTTTTTTCGCGGCATTGTCGTTAGAGATATCATGGGACCGCGGGACTTTTTATGGCTAAAGAACTGCCGGTCAGCGAGGAACAATGGGAGTGGCTTGGCCAAACGTTGAGCCGTCATGCCAATGCTAAGATGGCGCCCGACGTGATTAAACTCGTGATGCCCGGCGTTCGGCTGCTTGAATACAAAGATAACGCCGCGATCGTTGTCGAAAACGACATCGGGTATGCCATGTATGTCATTTATCAGGGCCGGGTTTTGGTCGTCCGCAAAGGAAACAAGATTGCGGAGCTCGAGACGGGAGACTTTTTCGGCGAAATCAGTCTGGTAACCCGGGCGCCGCGCACGGCCACTGTCAAAGCCGTCAAAAATTGTCAGGTTTTCGAGCTTGCCTGGCGCGCCATCAACGCCACAACCGAGTGTTTCCCCCAGTTAATGCAGGCCATTCAAGCGGCCGCGGCAACACGCATCGAGGAAACTGCCCAGAAAGATCGTCAGCCTACTACCTGAAATCAGGCCTTGGCCGTTTGTTGGTCGCGCCGGGACAGCGGTTTGGCTTCCCGCGGAATTGCGATCCGGCCGGTGCGGATTAGCTCCTTGATCCCCAGCGGCTTCAACATGTTGATCAAGGCTTCCACCTTGTCGACATCTCCCGTGACCTCTATGGTATAAGTGGCGGACGAGGAATCGACGATCTTGGCCCGGAAAATATCGGCGATCCGGATGGCCTCATCGCGATGCTCCGGCCTGGTGTGAACCTTGATCAGGGCCGTTTCACGGTCGAGATAGCTGGTCTCGGTCATATCCACGACCTTGAGCACCTCAACTACCTTATTAAGCTGCTTCATGATCTGTTCGATGATCCGATCGTCTCCCGCCGTCACAATAGTGATCATCGACGTGGTCGGATCCAGGGTCGGGGCCACGGAGAGGCTTTCGATGTTGTAGCCCCGGGCGCTGAACAGCCCGGCGACTCTGGCCAGAACGCCAAATTTATTTTCCACCAGTACCGAGATGATTCGTTCCATGAGGTCGATAATCGTTATGGGTTATCCGTCGATTCGCCGACTCGTTGACTCGATTAACGAGTAACGATTACACGAATAACGAATCATCAGGCCGGAAGCACGCCTTCCCCTTCCTCCGCTTTCTTTTTGGCCGCGCCGCCCTTTTGCGCCTTTCGGAGATCGGGAGGATCCTCCAGGACCATCTCATGGTGCGCCCCGCCGGCCGGGATCATGGGATAGCAGTTCTCGAACGGATCCACATGGAAGTCCATCAGGACCGGCCCCTTATGCTTGAGTCCTTCGCGCAGCGCCGGCTCCACCTCACCCGGCTTGAGCGCTCTCAGGCCAAGGATCCCATAGGCTTCGGCGAGCTTGACAAAATCGGGCAGCTTTCCCAGGTAACTCGAGGCATACCGGCCTTCGTAAAACAGATCCTGCCATTGCCGCACCATTCCGTGAAAGCCGTTATTAAGCAGCACGATCTTTACCGGGAGCTTATGCTCGGCGGCCGTGGCCAGCTCCTGCAGGTTCATCTGGAAGCTCCCCTCGCTCGTAATACACATAACGAGCTTGTCAGGGTAGGCCTTTTGCGCCCCGATCGCAGCGGGAAAACCGAAGCCCATGGTCCCCAGGCCGCCGGAAGTGATGAACGTGCGCGGCTTGGACCCCTTGAAATACTGGGCGGCCCACATCTGGTGCTGGCCTACATCGGTGGCCACGATTCCCTCATGCTTGGTGATCTCGAACAGCTTTTCGATGACATACTGCGGCTTGGTGACCTTATCGTCCTGGTGGTAGCGCAGCGGATGGGCGCGCTTCCATTCTTCGATCTGGTTCCACCAGGGCCGCCGCTGCTCCTTCAATTCCTTCTGATTGCCGTCCAGGGAGCGCAGGATAACGTTCAGTTGCCGCAGCACGGTTTTGACATCGCCCACAATGGGAATGTGCGTGTGGACGTTTTTCTTGATGGAGGTGGGATCGATATCTATATGAATCACGCGCGCCTCCGGACAAAACTCAGAGAGTTTTCCGGTCACCCGATCGTCGAAGCGCGCCCCCACGGCGATCAGCAGATCGGCGTGGTGCATCGCCATGTTGCTCCAGTACGACCCGTGCATCCCCAGCATGCCCATGGAAAGGGCATGGGTCCCGGGAAAACTGCTGAGACCCATCAGCGTCATCGTGACCGGGATCTGGGTGATTTCGGCCAGCTCGAGGATCTCGTCGGGCGCGTCGGAAAAGAGCGCGCCGCCGCCGACGTAGATCACCGGTCTGCTCGACTTCACGATCTCTTCGGCGGCCTGCTTGATCTGGTGCTTGTTGCCCTCGTAAGTCGGGTTATAGCCGCGCAGGCTCACTTTTTCCGGATACTTGAACTCGGCCTTGTTCGTGGTCACGTCCTTCGGGATGTCCACCAGCACCGGGCCCGGTCTGCCCGTCGTGGCGATGTAAAAGGCCTCTTTGATCGTCCGCGCCAGGTCATTCACGTCCTTCACCAAGACATTGTGCTTGGTGCAGGGGCGGCTGATTCCGACATTGTCCGCCTCTTGAAAGGCATCGTTGCCGATGAGGCTGGTGGAGACCTGCCCGGTAAAAGCAACCAGAGGGATGGAATCCATGTAGGCGTCCGCCAGACCGGTGACGATGTTCGTCATCCCCGGACCGGAGGTCACGAGGCACACGCCGGCCTTGCCGGTCGCCTTGGCGTAGCCCTCGGCCATGTGCGCGGCGCCCTGCTCATGACGGGTCAAGATCACCTCCACGTCTTTTTGCTGATGCAGGACGTCGAAAAGCTTAAGCACCACCCCGCCGGGGATTCCGAAGAGAACCTTGACTCCTTCCTCCTTGAGGCATTCGACGAATATTTCGGCTCCGCTCTTCTTCATTAGGTCTCCCTCTGGATCCCTGTCTGCCGATACTTTCCCAGGATCTCCATGATCTTGTCTTTTCCCGCAAGCTTGAGCTTCTGAAGCCTCTTTTTCTCGACTTCCTCGACTGGCGTAAGATGGGATTTGTGCTGGAATCCCCCAAGTCTCTTCTCTAATTCTTGGTGCTCTTCATAGTATTTTTTCAGCTCCGGATCCTTATCCAAAAGGGAGACGATGAACTCTTCCTCTCTCGGCTCCATGGATAGCCTCCTTATTTCTTTTTTTTATGCTCGGAAATTCGTAATTTATCCTACGGTTTTCACTTTGTCAACGCGAATAAAAGTCTGTTTTGTTGCAGAGTTCGCTGTCATTTCGTTGCCGGTCTCGCTGTAGTAATTTTTATAGCGTTTCGCCAAAAAAGGACCGGATCTGTTGACCAATCGCCATCTACTGGCCCATTAGGGCTTTTCTGGCTCAGAACCTTCTACGCCTAAATCTGTAGCGATTTCACGGAATTGTTCGAGGGCGGCCTCTTTTCCTTGTCGATGGGATCGACGACTAATC
>MGSR01000012.1:6048-6241 GCA_001798565.1 Deltaproteobacteria bacterium RIFCSPLOWO2_12_FULL_60_16 | reverse complement strand
CCACCAAGACCTTCTCCCCGGAGGAGAACATCTTGTATTTAAAAATGGTTTCCCTTACCTTTGACCGAAGGTCCATACAAACAATGAAATTTTGCGCGCTTTCCCGCTCCAAATCAAGGATGGTCTGTCTTTACACCGCTTTCTGATATTGATATGAGCTAGGACTTGTCTATGGGACTCGCCATATTCTGCG
>MGSR01000012.1:1132-5902 GCA_001798565.1 Deltaproteobacteria bacterium RIFCSPLOWO2_12_FULL_60_16 | reverse complement strand
ACGGTCCGGCGCGCAGAGCTCGACGACTTCATCGACTCGATCGAGATCGACCCGTTCTTCGGCGAGTTCGTTACGCACTGCGCCCGGGAGCATCACGCCCTCTACATTTTAAGCGACGGCTTCGACTATTGGATCCACAGGGTCTTGCGACGCGCCCTGTCCGCTTACGACGGCTCGGTCAAGGAAATTCCCGTTTTCGCCTGCGGCCTGAAGCTTGAAGAAGGCAGGGCGGCAATCTCGTTTCCCTACTTTCCCCAGGGTTGCGTACACGGATGCGCGACCTGCAAACCGGCCCTCTTCGACCAACTCAAACAAGGGGCGACCAGATCCGTGGTGATCGGCGACGGCGTCTCCGATCTTCTCCTTGCCAGGAATGCCGACCTGGTCTTGGCAAAAAACGGCCTGAGGGAATTTTGCGGCCGGGAAGGGATTGCCAGCCGGGCCATCCACGATTTCCGCGACGTCCTGCAAATCGTCGAAACGCTGAAAGAAAACCACGATGACTGAAGAAGAACTCAGAAAGCTGGAAGCGGACTACTGTTCCTGGGGAGATGCCGTCCACTCCTCGGAGCCGCCGAAATTCTTTGCGAGCTGCGAAGGCTCTCTTCTCTATGACCTCGAAGGGACCCCGTTTCTGGATCTGCAGATGGCCTCGGCAACGGCGAGCTTCGGTTACGGCAACCGGCGGCTGCATGAAAGCCTTAAGAAGCAGCTGGATCGTCTGCCCCAGCTCGGAAGCCACTATCTGCACGCGGAGAAGATCGAGGTGTCGGCGCGCATCGCCCGGTTGAGCGAAACAATCTTCCACAAAAAAGGACGCATCCACTTCAACGTGGGCGGCGCCGTGGCCGTCGAGGACGCGGTCAAGCTGGCCCGCAACTACACCAAGAAGAACGCGGGCTTCGCCTTCATGGGCGGATACCACGGCCGCACTCTGGGCGCCACGGCGATCACCTCCAGCTACCGCTACCGGCGCCGCTACGGCCATTTCGGCGACCGCGCCCACTTCATCCCCTACCCCTACTGCTTCCGCTGCTTCTACGGACTCAAGCGCGAGGACTGCGGACTTTACTGCCTGAAACAATTCGAGCAGCTCTTCGACACCGAATACTACTCTTTCTGGGATTCCAAAGCAGGAGAGTGCGAGTTCGGCGCCTTCTACATGGAGCCGGTCCAGGGCACGGGCGGCTACGTCATTCCGCCAAAAGAGTATTTCGTCGGGCTCAAAAAAATCCTCGAAGAGCGCAAGATTCTCCTGGTCGACGACGAAATTCAGATGGGATTCTTTCGCACGGGAAAATTCTGGGCCGTCCAGCATCTGGACATCGTCCCGGATATCATCGTCTTCGGCAAGGCGCTGACCAACGGGCTCAACCCCCTGTCCGGGGTTTGGGCTACCGAGGAGGTTATCAATCCCAAGACCTTCCCGCCCGGCTCCACCCATTCCACGTACGCGGGAAATCCGCAGGGGACAGCTCTCGCCCTGGAGGTACTGAAGCTCCTTGACGAGCAGGACTACGAGAAAAAAGTGCGGGAGAAAGGGCAGTATTTTCTGGCCCAGCTCAAAGAGCTGCAGAAGAAATACCCGAAAATCATGGGCGACGTCGACGGCCTCGGCCTGGCCCTGCGCATCGAGCTCTGCAAGGAGGACGGCATCACGCCGAACCCCGAGCTGACCCAGCGTGTCTGCCTCGAAGGGTTGAAGGGGGATCTCGACAAGAACGGCAAGAACTACGGCTTGATCTTGAACATCGGCGGCTACTACAAGAACGTCTTCAGCCTCTCGCCCTCCTTCGAGATCACGAAGGAAGAGATCGACATGGCGGCGGAGTTCTTCGACCGGCTCATGCAGAGATGCGTGAAAACGTAGCGCTCTACACTTTTAATCTTCCCACATATCCCGTCAGCTCCACATAGCCTAATCCTTGCACGGCCCTTTTCCGGTAGCTCCCGCCGGCCCGGACAGCACCTTCCCAGTAAGTTACCTTTGTGCTCTTTCGCGTGTCCAGCTCCTGCTCGGGAAAAAATGGCACGATCTCCAGCTCTATCCCTTCGGACGGGATGGCGACTTTCCACCGCATCGGATAATCGCCGCCGCTCTTGGGGCTCTTCCATCTCTCTAGAACCTCCACGCGAAAGTCGCTCGGCGCGAGACGCCGCGTCGCGCCGTTCTCGTAAACCAGCGTGCCGCTGGAATGAGGGTCCGCAGAGCCGTCGCGCCGGCGCATCAGGTAGAGCATGATCTCGCTCTTGTTATCGAGCTGGATGCTGAACCAGTCCCAGCCTACCTGATCCTCTCCCAGCTGATTGCTGCCGAATTCGTGGTCCATCCAGCTCAGTCCGCGAACCCTGTCCCTTTTTCCCGCGATTTCCAATTCCCCGTCGGTTTTGAGCCGGGTAAGCGAATAATAGTAGGAGGCCCTGCCTTTCCCCTCATCTTTCTGGCTGAGCCCCCTGTCCCCGTGCAGGACCGGCGGCTTTAGCGGCGCCAGGTTGAGTCTCAAGGCGACGTCCCGGTCTTTGATCTCGATGACGTGGCCGCCTCCGTTTCCCCGGACTTTCCAGTCCTCGTTCCAAACCAGGTAGCGATGCGCGGAGGCGCCGGCCTTGCCGCCGACGCCCCGGTTGCTTCTCTCGCGAAAGAGAAATTTCCTCCCTTGCTTGTCCGAGAGAGCGAAATGGGCCATATAGAGATCGCTAAAAAGGGGCGGCCTCTCTTTTTCCTCCCTCTGCCGATCGCGCAGGCCGAAGCGGAAGAAGGTGACCTGATAGCCGTAGCTTTTTCCGCCCTCCGTCTCCAAATGGCCCGTGTAGTACCACCACTCGGTCTTGAAATCCGGATGAGAGCGGTGATCTTGCGGGAAAGAGAGACTCCGTCCCGGCACGGCGAGCTGGTAAGTAAAAGAAGAAGAAAGGAAAAAAACTGCGGCTAGCGCGAGTATCCGGCGACGCATGGTTTGAGACGAGACCCGAGCAGTGCTATAGCTTAACACATTGCAAACGGAACGGAGTTCGTCATGGCGGACGCAGAATACACCCGGGCACAGCTCCTCACAACCCCGGGGGAGCTGAAGAAAAAAATCGGCGGTTCCGGCCTCTGTCTGATCGATACGCGCCCCGCCGAAAAGTTCGCCCCGGGCCATATCCCCGGCGCCGTCCACTTCGATCTCTTCGGCCTGAGCCTCGTTGACACCAGCCCCGCTCCCCTGAAGGCCTTCCTGCACATGATCCACCACGTGCTGGAGATGCGCGGCGTAACTGAAGAGAAGGATGTCGTTTTTTACGAAGACAATTCCGGCATGCGGGCCGCGCGCGGGTTATGGTTTCTGGAATATTTCGGACACCCTAGGGTCCGCGTCCTGGACGGAGGCATCCAGGCCTGGAGGGAAGCCGGCTATCCGGTCACAGCGGACGCCGTCTCGCCCAAGGGCGCGCGATTCAACATTGCCGAGAGGCGCGAACTCCTGGCCACGGCCGATGACGTGCTCGGCTCGCTAGGCAAAAGAAATATCTGCATCGTGGACACCCGGAGCGACGACGAGTATATGGGCAGAAACATCCGCGCCGCCCGAGGCGGGGCCGTCCCCGGAGCGGTGCATCTCGAATGGACCAACAACCTCGACCCCAGCGGAAAGTACAAACCCACGGCGGAGCTGCGCAAGATGTACCATGACCTGGGAGTGACTCCGGACAAGGAGGTGATTCCCTACTGCCAGGGAGGCTATCGCTCCGCCCACACCTACGTCGCGCTGCGGCTCATCGGCTTTCCCAAAGTGCGTAATTACCTCGGCTCCTGGGGAGAGTGGGGAAACCGAGCGGACCTGCCCATCGAAAAGCCCTGGGAGAAATAGCGCTCACTAAAAAGACAACAAGGGCAATTTTGTCCGTTAGAGCTGGACTAATCCCAGTAAAAGGGGTAGTTCTGTTAACGTAGTACTACCTCTATTACCCATTCCTGACATATTGCGATTGCCGAAAAACCGGCTCAGAATCGCTTAGCTTATTGTTTTATTTAGTGTTTTTACATTAAATGGCTGGCTTAGCCCATGGCTGGCACGTCCATTGCTCATGTATCCCTCCGTCTATGGAACACAAATCTCCTTTACCAAGTCGAGATTCATCCGCCGGCGGCTTCACCCTCGTCGAGCTAGTCTTCGTAATAGCGATTATCACGGTTCTGGCAAGCATCTTTCTACCGACAGCCTTCCAGAAGCTGAAAAAGGCCGACGAGGCGGGCGCGGATACCAGCGTGCAGGCAATCGCTGCGGCGCTGGCCGGATTTTATGCTGATTTAAGAGCCTTCCCCACCTGCCATACGGGCAGCTGCGCTTCTTTCCCCGGAAGCAGCAATCAACTCGTCTTTCTCGCCTTCGGTGACGGCTACGGATCCCAGACCGCGAGCTATCCCGATGCCGCCAGCGGGAGCGGAAACTGGGACCTGACCACCAATGACGAAGCGAGCCCGGCGAGGAATAACGCGGCCAACCATCTGGTTCAGAATGACCCGGACGCCAACGGAACTCCCGGCGAGAGCACGGATTACCGCACTTCCGGCAGACTCAGCTGGAAGGGACCTTATCTGGGACGTTTTGGTCTCGACCCCTGGGGCAGGACATACATCGCCTATGTCGGGGCTATGGAGGCAAACGGAAAAAAAGTATCCGGCGCATCCGGGCAGCACAGCGGCTGGATCCTCTCCGCCGGACCCAACGGCTCCCTCGACACGCTCCCTTCGTCGAACAGCCTTGCGGGCGATGACCGCGGCTTCGT
>MGSR01000012.1:771-1020 GCA_001798565.1 Deltaproteobacteria bacterium RIFCSPLOWO2_12_FULL_60_16 | reverse complement strand
GCCACTCTCCGCTGGAGCCCACCACCGTAACCCTGGTGCCCCGCTTGACGGCGGATACCTTGCGCGAAGCCTCCGACGGCTCGGCAAACACAGACGTCGACCGGACAACTTCGTAGGCTCCCGGCTCCGCCGGCCTCCTCCAGCCAGATGCCGGGGCAGGCTCCGGCGGCCTGGAGGCGCTCTTTTCCTGAGGCTGGGGCGCGGCGGGCGGACCGGACCGTCCCGCCTGCCGTACAGCGCTTCTTAGTT
>MGSR01000012.1:0-649 GCA_001798565.1 Deltaproteobacteria bacterium RIFCSPLOWO2_12_FULL_60_16 | reverse complement strand
ATTTGCCGCTCCCTCCCCTCGAGTTCTCCGCTTCTCTCCTCCAGGGCGCCCGTCGCTCCGTCAGGCTCGCCCTTCTTGCCCGCCACGTAATTCCAGGCGAGGATAGCGCCCACGGCGGGGAGCAGGAGAGCAACAATGTAAAGGTAATGCCGGGGAATTTTTTCTTCCATTTCGGCCTCCACTATATCCTGAAAGCTTTTTTATTTCCCGTCAAGCGCGGCCGGCTGCGCCCGAGGTCCGAATCCGGCCGCCTTTCCAAGCGCCGTCGGGGTGTGTTAAAAATAGAACCGGCAAGATGACCAGGATATCCATAGCCAAAGGCGCGGCGCGGAAGCGAAACCTCTATTCCTCTCTGCAATGGCAGAAGACCATTGCGCAGCTGGGCCGGGCTATGGCTTCCAAGCTGAGTCTGGATGCCGTCTTTCGAGAATTCGCGGCCGGGATCAAGGGCCATATCCCCTATGACCGCCTCTTGATCAGCCGCGTGGATCCCCAAAACAGAATTCGACGGATCTTTATACTCTCTCCCGGCGCCAAGGATACCTTGGACGCGCCGGCGGATCTCTACAGCAAAGCGAGAAGCGTGACCGAGTGGGTCGTGCAAGAGAGAAAGCCTTTCATCCGCGAGGACACCTCGGTCCAGCGGGAA
>MGSR01000011.1:2084-11435 GCA_001798565.1 Deltaproteobacteria bacterium RIFCSPLOWO2_12_FULL_60_16 | reverse complement strand
GTCCGGCGAGCTGCCGATGATCTTTCCGACTTTCAGCGCGCTCCGCACCCTGGCGGATTTCGATTCCCTGGAGCGCCTCTTCGCCGAGTACCAGGTTTGCTGAGCCGGCGCTAATCGCTTCAGCTACGGCACCCTTCCGCCCCATATCTCCTTCAGAAACCCGCGTCCGAGCTCAAGGCGGCAAGCGAGATGCCGCTGCCGTTTCATGGGCTATTCCTCCCCGAAAGATTTACTTCCTCTTCAGGATGTCCTCGAGCTGTTTTCTCTCCTCGTCGAAAATCTCTTGCGCGGGTTTGCCGTTGTCCGGGAGGGAGAGTCCCCGGTTCTTCGTCCCGAAGATGCCCTCCACGTCGCCCCGGTAAAGCCAGACCAGAAGGGCGAAAGAGCCGGCCAGCATGAGCACGATGGCGGCCAGCACCAGGAGGCCGAGCCGGCCGCGTTTTCTTCTTCTCACACGCGCCACTGCCGGGACGATCCGTCAATACTTGGGCTTGAACTCGAAGTAGTGGACGGCGTCGATCACACGGATGGTACGGGTCTTGGAGCGCATGACCACCGACTGAGAGGTCGCGCCGCCGCCGAAAAAATGAATGCCCTTGAGATAATCGCCATCGGTCACTCCGGTGGCGGCGAACATCACCTCTCCTCCCGCCAGCTCCTCAAGCGACAATTTTTTGTTGATGTCTTTGATCCCCATGGCCCGGGCCCTTTCAACCTCCTGTGGATTCCTGGGCTTCAAGCGTCCCTGCATATCGCCGCCCACGCAGCGCAGCGCCGCCGCGGCCAGGACGCCCTCGGGCGCGCCGCCGATGCCCATGAGCATATCGATATCGCTTTCCAGCTTGGTGGTGGCGATGGCCGCCGACACATCTCCGTCGCTAATCAGCCGGATACGCGCCCCGGCCTGGCGCACCTCCTGGATCAAAGCCTCATGGCGCGGCCGGTAGAGAATAATGACGGTCAGATCCTGCACCCGCTCTCCCTTCGCCTGCGCCAGCGCTTTCAGATTCTCCGTGGGGCTCTTGTCGAGATCGACCACACCCTTGCCCACCGGGCCGACCGCGATCTTCTCCATATAAGTGTCCGGACAATGGAGGAACCGGCCGTGCTCGGCGATGGCGATAACGGATAAGGCGTTAGGCCCTCCATTGGCGCAGATGGTGGTTCCCTCCAGCGGGTCCAGGGCGATGTCGACCTTCGGGCCGGTGCCCATGCCCACCTTCTCGCCGATATAGAGCATCGGCGCCTCGTCCCTCTCCCCTTCTCCTATGACCACCGTGCCGTCTATGGCGACACCGTTAAACGCCTGCCTCATCGCGTCCACGGCAGCCTGGTCCGCCGCCTTTTCGTCTCCCCTGCCCATGAGCCGGGCAGAGGAGAGGGCCGCGGCTTCCGTGACGCGGACAACTTCTAGAGCGAGGTTTCGGTCCACGGTCTCTTCCCTCCTATTAGAGCATCTATGAGCTGAAAGGCCTGCTTGACGACTACGCCGGTTTTCCCGGCATCGCTTTCGTTAAAGCCGATGCCCGCGCGTTTTTCCGCGCGCTCCCCCGAGGAGAAAAGCACGAACGGCACCGGCTCGGCGACGTGGGTCTTGAGCGCGATCGGCGTCGGATGATCTGGTAGAAGCAGGAGCCTCCAGTCATTCCACCGGTCCATGCCGTCGAGCAAGGTTCCCACCACCTTCTCGTCGAACTCCTCGATGGCCTTCACCTTCATGGCCGCGTCGCCCATGTGGCCGGCCTCGTCCGGCGCCTCGACGTGGATGAAGACGAGATCCTTTTCCGCCAAAGCGCGCAGCCCGTATTCCCCCTTGCCTTTGTAGTTGGTATCGAAAAATCCGGTGATGCCGGGGACTTCGACTCGCTCCAGCCCGGCGTAAACGCCGAGACCGTTGATGATGTCCACGGCGGATATGACCCCGCCATTGATATGAAAACGCTCTTTTAAGGAAGGCAGCTTCGGCGCCCTTCCCTGTCCCCAGAGCCAGATCGATGTCGCCCGCTTCTCTCCCTTTTCCGCCCGCTCCTGATTGACGCGATGGCCGGCAAAGAGGGATTTCGAGCGATCCATCAGGCTCAGGAGCTTTTCCGCTCCCGGCCCCTGCGGCAGGTAGGATTCGATTTCCCTATCGGTGATATCGTGCGGCGGCGTCGTAAGCATCCGTTCCTGGCCGCCGCGCCAGACCATCAGATGGCGGTAGCTCACCCCCGGATGGAACTCGATCCCGTCGCCTCCCAGCTCCCGGTTCAAGTTGCGGACGATCGCGGCGGCCTCGGCGCTGGAGATATGGCCGGCGGTAAAATCCTCCATGACCGCCTGCCGACCTTCCCCTTTGATAGTCACCAGATTACAGCGGAATGCGATGTCCTTTGGTCCCAGGGCGACGCCCATGCTGGCGGCCTCTAGCGGCGAGCGTCCGGTGTGGTAGATCCTCGGGTCGTAACCGAGAATGCTCATGTTGCCCACGTCGCTCCCCGGCGCAAAGCCGTCGGGAATGGTGTGGGCGAGACCGAAGGTCCCATGAGAGGCGAGCCAGTCCATGCGCGGCGTGGCGGCCGCCTGGAGCGGCGTCTTTCCGCCCAGGCTTTCCACCGGATAGTCCGCCATGCCATCGCCCTGAAGGATCAGGTATTTCACCGCCCCTCTTCCTGCTTGAAAAAATCTTCGACCAGCCTCAGGTCCGCGGCCAGCCGCACCGGCTTGGGCGAATGGCGGATCGCTATGTCCGGGTCCTTGAGTCCATGGCCCGTCAACGTGCAGACCAAAACCTCTCCCTTGCCGAAGAACACTTCCCGCTGCTTCTTGATCACCCCCGCCACGGAAGCGGCCGAGGCCGGCTCGGCAAGAATCCCTTCGGAGTCCGCCAGCAGCTTGTAGGCGGCGAGGATCTCATCATCGCTGACCATATCGATGGCCCCCTTCGACTCGTCTCTGGCCGCCAACGCCGCCTGCCAGCTGGCGGGGTTTCCGATCCGGATCGCGGAGGCGATCGTCTCCGGCTGCTCGATCACTCTTTCCAAAACAATAGGGGCTGCCCCGGCTGCCTGAAAGCCCATCATCTTCGGTAAAGACGTGATACGTCCGATCTCCAGGTATTCCCTGTATCCCTTCCAGTAGGCGGTGATGTTGCCTGCGTTTCCCACCGGAAGAAAATGATAGTCGGGGGCGCGCCCGAGCAAATCGCAGATCTCGAAGGCGGCCGTCTTCTGCCCCTCGATCCGGTAGGGGTTGATCGAGTTTACCAGAGTGATGGCGAAGCGGGCGGTGATCTCCTTCACCAGCCGGAGCGCGGTATCGAAGTTGCCTTCCACTTCGATCACTTTGGCGCCGTGGATCATCGCCTGGCTCAACTTTCCCAGCGAGATATTCCCCTGCGGCACGAGCACATAGGCCCTCATGCCGGCCCGGGCGGCATAGGCCGCCGCGGAGGCGGAGGTGTTTCCGGTCGAGGCGCAGATCACCGCGCGGCTGCCCTCTTCCACCGCTTTGGTTATGGCCACGGTCATACCGCGGTCTTTGAACGAGCAGGTCGGATTCAATCCTTCGAGCTTGGCGTAGAGCTGAAACTCCGCGTTGATCTTCCGCTCCAGGTTCCGGCAGCGGATGAGCGGCGTGTTGCCCTCATGGAGGGTCACCACACACTCCTGTTTTTTGACCGGCAGCAGGTCCCAGTAGTAACGGATCACCCCCGGCCAGTTCGAGGGAACTTGCCGGCCGGCGATTCTCACCTGGGGCACGGTTTTTCCGCTTTTGGCTTTCATCTCATACGAACGCTTAAGTCAGGCGAAGTTAATTGGCTCGACATTAATTTCTCCAGATAGGGAACCACACGGGTTCCACCAGCAGATAGTCTTTTCGCCCGATGATGTCGAGAGCGGTCCTTATCTGCCCGGCGGTGGCGCGCTCCAGCGTAATCACGAAGGGCAGCATCCTGCCGGGCTTCTCGCTCAAGCGATGGCTCTTCGCCAGCTCGCGCAATTCGCTCTCGCCATGGCTCAATTGCCAGATCTCGGAAACGTTGATCGCCATCTTTCCGAAGGTCTGGCAGATATCCCCGACGATGCCGGGCCGGTCCTTCACCAGGAAGCGTATATAGAAAGGAGCTGCAATCTGATCCGCCGGCTTTACAGTCAGCGCTTTGCCCGCACCTGTCAGTGCGGTTGCCAGGTGCTGTCCGGTGTAGCGCGAAGCGCTATCGGTGATCCGATAGCTGCCCCGTCTACGCGCCAGCTCGCACACGTCCCCCAGTATGGCCACGGCGGTCGGTCCTCCTCCGGCGCCGGGACCGACAAAAACGTAGTTCCAGTCCCTGGCCCCGTCGCCCCCGGCGCTCCGCTTTCCCTTGAAGAAAATCGCGTTGGTCGCCCCGTCGATCGTGGCCAGGAAATGGTCGTGCGGCACCAGCACCGGCGCGACGAAGCCGCTGAGGACGTCGTCCTCGCGCCTGGCCGCCGCGAGGGGCTTTATGGTGCAGCGCCCCTTCCGGTCGGCATAGAGAAAATCGATCGCCTGGATCTCCTCGATCCCTTTGCGCCAAACGATCCCGGGCTGCAGATAGACGCCGAAAGTCACGCCGGCGAGGAGGATTAACTTCGCCTCGGCGTCCAACCCGGCGGTGTCGGCTTTGGGATCGCTCTCCGCGTAGCCGCGCTCCTGCGCCTCTCTGAGCGCCGCGTCGTAGGACTTCCCGCTCCGTCTCATCTCGGAGAGTATATAGTTGCAGGTTCCGTTGACGATGCCGTAAATGCTCTCGGGCTCCTCGGCGGCGAAGCTCTCCGTGAGAGAGCGGATAATCGGGATCCCGCCGCCGACGCACGCCTCGAACCGAAGTTCGCGGCCGCATCTTTCCGCCGCGCTCCAAATCTCTTTCCCGAAACGGGCCAGGACCGCCTTGTCGGAGGTCACGACGGATTTCCCTTTTTCAAAAGCGCGGATGATGTAGCTCTTGTAGGTCTGGAGCTGTTTCTCCTGCTGGGATCCCAGCGCCTCCACGAGGATATCCACGCGCGGGTGATCGATCACCTCCTCCGCGCTGCTGGTGAACAGCGCGCGATGCTTGGCGTACCACTTCTTGCCCTGGGGCCGCCGGGTATAGATCTTGACGATTTCCAGTTCGAGGTCGGCGCCTAGCCGCTTCCCCAGATCGCGGAACAGCAGATCCTGCAGCGCCTCCCCGACGGTGCCGGAGCCCAGGAGACCGAGACCGATTTTGCGCGTATTCTTAGCCACCGGCATACCTGTTTCGAAGCATTATTATTATAATGGCAGTTCTAGTTTTCTGTGACAACAAACTGTTTTCAAAGATGTTTTTCAGTCGAGCACCTTACCTAAGGCCCGGCGAATCGTGCGCACCGCCTGCTTCGTGCGGTGCTCGTTCTCGATCAGGGCGAAGCGCACGAACTCATCCCCGTACTGGCCGAAGCCGATTCCCGGCGACACCGCCACCTTGGCCTCTTTCAGGAGGAACTTGGAAAACTCGACTGAGCCCATCGCTTTGCAGGGCTCGGGGATCTCGGCCCAGACGAACATCGTCCCTTTGGGCTTTTTAATGTTCCAGCCTACCCGCGCCAGCCCGTCCACCAGGCTATCGCGCCGCCTGCGGTAGGTCCCCCGGATCTGCTCCACGCATTCCTGCGGACCGTTCAGCGCCTGGATGGCGGCGATCTGCACGGGCTGGAAGATGCCGTAATCAAGGTAGCTCTTGATGCGCGCCAGGGCATGTATCATCTCGCGGTTCCCGACCGCAAAGCCCACCCTCCAGCCCGGCATGTTATAGCTCTTCGACAGGGAGAAAAACTCTATCCCGAGCTCCTTGGCGCCGCGGACCTGGAGGAGGCTGGGCGGCTCATAGCCGTCGAAGGTGATGTCGGCGTAGGCCAAATCGTGGATGACCAGGAGCTCGTGCTCCTCGGCGAAGCGCACCACGCGCTCGAAAAAATCCAGCTCCACCACCTCCGTGGTCGGGTTATGGGGAAAGCTGATGATCAGGAGCTTGGGCTTGGGCCAGGTCTGCTTGATCGCCTCCTCCAGGTGGGCGAGAAAGCCTTCGCTCGAATGCAACGGGACGCTGCGCAGATCTCCGCCGGCGAGGATCACCGAGTATTGGTGGATCGGGTAGGTCGGGCTCGGGCAGAAGACCACGTCCCCGGGATCCACAATGGCCCAAACCAGGTGCGACAGTCCCTCTTTGGCCCCGATCGTAACGATCGCCTCGGCATCGGGATCGATCTCGACCTGAAATCGCCTGCGGTACCAGTCGGCGATGGCGAGCCTCAACTTGTAAATGCCCCTGGAGGCGGAGTAGCGATGATTGTGCGGCTTTTTCGCCGCCTCGACGAGCTTGGCGACCACATGGGGAGGGGTCGGCATGTCCGGATTCCCCATGCCGAAATCGACGATGTCCTCTCCCTTTCTGCGCGCCTCCTGCTTCAAATCATTGATGATGTTGAAGACATAGGGAGGGAGTCTCTTGATCCTTTGAAATTCCACTGGATTACCTCGATAAAGCCGGAACTTTTATTTATAAGCTATCGCTGGTGCGGGTGCAAACGGCAACGTAAGGATGACATCTTTCATCCTTTACCCAACTCCCCCCAGCTGCAGCCTTTTTCCCCAGCGCTGCTTGAGGACCTCGCGCAACGCCCGTGACTCCTTTCGGCTTAAGGCCGGATCCTGCGCCAGCCAGTCAAGCGCCTCCTTACGGGCTTCGAAGAGAAGGCGGGAATCGCGCGCCAGATTGGCCAGCCGGAAATCCGCCAGGCCCGACTGGCGTGTGCCCAGCAGCTCGCCCGGCCCGCGCATCTCGAGGTCGGCCTCGGCGATTCTGAAGCCGTCGCTTTCGCTCTCCATAACGCGCAGGCGCTTCAGGCTGTCCGGGCCGCCGCCGTCGTAATGCACCAGAAAGCAGTGCGCGCGATCCTCGCCCCTGCCCACCCGGCCCCGCAGCTGGTGCAGCTGCGACAGGCCGAAGCGCTCCGCGTGCTCCACCACCATGACGGTCGCGTTGGGGATATCGATGCCCACTTCGATCACGGTCGTCGCCACCAGCAGCTGCAGATCTCCCTCTTTGAAGCGGCGCATCACCTGTTCGCGCTCCTCGGCGCTCATCCTGCCGTGAATCAAGCCGAGGCGGAATTCCTTGAACAGCCCCCGGGAAAGCTCCTCCGCCATTTGCGTCGCGTCCCGGAGGTGGACGCGCTCCGATGGCTCGACCAGAGGGTAAACCAGGTACGCCTGATGCCCTTTGCCGAGTTCGTCCCGCGCCAGTCGGTAAACCTCTTCGCGAGAGGCATCGCTGAACAGCCGGGTCGCGACCGGCGTCCTGCCCGGCGGCATCTCGTCCAGCGAGGAGACTTCCATGTCGCCGTAGAGCACCATCGCGAGGCTGCGGGGAATGGGAGTAGCGCTCATGAGCAGGATGTCCGGTTGCGGTTCGGCCCTTCGATGAAACTCAGGGCCCTGAGCAATTCGAAGGGCAGGCTCACCGCAACGGGACAGTTGCTGGAGGGCCATTCTCTGGAGCACGCCGAAGCGGTGCTGTTCGTCGACAACCCCGAGCCCCATGCGCGGGACGCGGACTCCCTCCTGGATAAGCGCGTGCGTGCCGACGACAAAAGAGATCTCCCCCGTTTCGATCCGCCGGACGGTCTCTTTCCTTTCTCTCGGCGGGAGCGATCCGGTAAGCAGGGCTGACCCGAGTCCCAGACTTTCCGCAAAGCCCCTGAGATTGCGGTAGTGTTGCTCCGCCAGCAACTCGGTGGGCGCCATCCAAACCGCCTGGAAGCCGTTCTCGATCGCCCTCAAGGCCGCCAGCCAGCCCACGATGGTCTTGCCCGAGCCCACGTCCCCCTGGATCAAACGTTGCATGGGGCGCAGCGCCTCCATGTCCTGGTAGATTTCCTCTACCACGCGCTGCTGCGCGCGCGTCAGGGTAAAAGGGAGCAGCGCGCGCATCTTTTGCGTCAGGCTGCGGCCCGCTCCGGTGAAGCGGATGCCGGGAAGGGCGGCGCGCCTTCTTCTTCTCAGTCCGAGCCCGAGCTGGAGGTAGAAAAACTCGTCGAAAATGATCGAGCGATGGGCGGGAGAGGAAAACCGATTCAGGGAAGCCGGATCCGCGCTCTTCTGCGGGCAGTGCGCCTCTGTGATCGCGGCGCTGAGATCGATCAGCCCTTGCCTTCGGGCGATCGACTCCGGCAGAAAGCTCGGCAAAAAGGAAGCGTATTCCGCCACGGCCAGCTCCAGCCAGCGCCGCATCGCCGCCATCGGGAGGCCCGTCGGCCTGAGGTAGACAGGCTGGATTTTTTCCTTCTCCCCCTCGTCCTCTCCGCTCTCGAGCGCCTCGAACTCCGGATGGACGATGCGCTTTTGCGCGCCCATCCCCTGCTCCACCTTGCCATGGACCCAGAGAGTTCGACCGGCGGCGAGACTCTCCATCATGTAAGGTCTCACCCGGTACCAGACCAGGCCGAGACTTCCGCTATCGTCGGCCAGGGTCGCGGTGAGGAGCTGCCTTCTCATTCTCGGGATGTATCTCTTTTGCAGCCTGACCAGCCTGCCGACGAAGCTCTCTTCCGCGCCGATCACGGCCTGGCGGATTTTTTTTATTGCGCGCCGGTCCTCGTAACGAAACGGCAGATGGTAGAGCAGGTCCTCCACCGTTCTCAGGCCCAGACCCTCGAGTTGAGCCGCCCTCTTGGGGCCTACCCCTTTCAAAAAGCGCAAGGGAGTCTGGAGCGCGCGGAGACAGTCCTTGGGCGGGACCTGTGTGGAGTTGTATTCTTCACCCTTTTCCATCGCCGGCCGCCTGATATTCCTGCAGCGCGCGCACCTCTAGGTCCCGGTCTCTGAGCAGCTCGATACCTTCCACGGCCGCGTCCGCGCCGGCGATAGTGGTAAAATACGGCACCTGATAGTCGAGGGCGTTGCGCCGGAGATAGAAAGAGTCCGCGTGCGAGCGCGCGCCGGTCGGCGTGTTGATGACCATGGCGATCTCGCCGTTCTGGATCGCCTCGGCTGCGTGCGGGCTGCCTTCCTGGACTTTGTTCACTACTTCCGCGGCGAGACCGCGGTTCTGGAAGTGCGCGGCGGTGCCGCGCGTCGCTACGATGTGAAATCCCATCCGCTGGAGCCGCTCCGCGATGGGAAAGACGCTTTCCTTGTCCTCGTCGCGGACGCTGATAAATACCCTGCCCTGATCCGGCAGGCGCACCCCGGTGCCCAACTGGGCTTTGGCGTAGGCGAGGCCGAACGAACCGTCAATGCCCATGACCTCGCCGGTGGATTTCATTTCCGGCCCGAGCAGGGTATCGACCCCGGGGAATTTGTTGAACGGAAACACCGATTCCTTCA
>MGSR01000011.1:0-2053 GCA_001798565.1 Deltaproteobacteria bacterium RIFCSPLOWO2_12_FULL_60_16 | reverse complement strand
CAGCCCCATCTCCTTGAGCTTCCTGCCGACCATCACCCGGGCCGCGAGCTTCGCCAGCGGCACGCCGACCGCCTTGCTCACAAATGGGACGGTGCGCGACGCGCGCGGATTGACCTCGAGGACGTAGATATCGCGCCCCTTCACGGCGAACTGCACGTTCATGAGCCCGCGGACCTTCAGGGCCTCCGCCAGGCGGACTGTCTGGCGGCGGATCTCATCCTGGATATCCCCGGGAATCGATTTCGGCGGCAGCGCGCAGGCGCTGTCCCCGGAGTGCACCCCCGCTCTTTCGATATGCTCCATGATGCCGCCGATGACCACCCTCTCGCCGTCGGCCAGGGCGTCCACGTCCAGCTCGATCGCGTCGTCGAGAAACTTATCGATCAGCACGGGATGCTCCGGCGAGGCGGCCACCGCGTGGGTCATGTAGTGCTGGAGCGCCTCCTGGTCGTAGACGAGCTCCATCGCCCTGCCGCCGAGGACGTATGAGGGGCGGACCAGCACCGGATAGCCGATCCGGCGCGCGATCTCGAGCGCCTCCTCGTACGAGCGCGCCGTGCCGCTCTCCGGCTGGTTGATGCGCAGCCGGTCCAGCAGCTGCTTGAATCTCTCGCGGTCCTCCGCCAGGTCGATGCTGTCCGGAGAGGTGCCGATGATCTTCACCCCGGCGCGCTCCAGCGCGAGCGCCAGCTTCAACGGCGTCTGCCCGCCGAACTGGACGATGACCCCGTCGGGCTGCTCGCGCTCCACGATGTTGAGCACGTCTTCGAGCGTGAGCGGCTCGAAGTAGAGCTTGTCGGAGGTGTCGTAATCCGTGCTCACGGTCTCCGGATTGCAGTTCACCATGATGGTCTCGTAGCCGTCCTCCTTGAGGGCGAAGGCGGCGTGCACGCAGCAGTAATCGAACTCGATGCCCTGGCCGATCCGGTTCGGCCCGCCGCCCAGGATCATGATCTTCTGTTTCGGGGTCCGGCGCGACTCATCCTCCCCCTCGTAGGTGGAATAGAGATACGGGGTATAGGCGGCGAACTCGGCGCCGCAGGTGTCGACGGAGCGGAAGACCGCGCGCACGCCCAGCCCGCAGCGGAGCGCGCGGATCTCCGCCTCGGGCCGTCCCAGGAGGTCCGCCAGCCGGCGGTCCGAGAAGCCCAGCTGCTTGACCAGACGAAAATCGTCCTCGCTCCATTCTTCCTTCCTTGCGCCCTGTTCTCTGATCCTCTCCTCGGCGGCGATGATTTGCCGGACCTGCTCCAGAAACCACGGATCGATCTTCGTCAAGCCGTGGATCTCCGCCGCGCTCATTCCCAGACGGAAGGCATCGCCCAGGTACCAGAGGCGCTGGGCGTTGGGTGTCTCGAGCTTTTTCCGGATGATGCCGAGGCGTTGCTCCCGGCTCTCATCCCTCCCGCCCTTTTCCTCGAATCCGTAGGAACCGATCTCCAGCGAGCGCATCGCCTTTTGCAGCGACTCTTTGAAGGTGCGGCCGATCGCCATCGCCTCCCCGACCGACTTCATCTGCGGGGTGAGGATATCCTCGGCCTGAGGAAACTTTTCGAAGGTAAAGCGCGGGATCTTCACCACCACGTAATCTATCGTCGGCTCGAAGCAGGCCGGGGTCTCGCGCGTGATGTCGTTCGGGATCTCGTCGAGAGTGTAGCCGACGGCCAGCTTGGCCGCGATCTTGGCGATCGGAAAGCCGGTCGCCTTGCTGGCCAGGGCCGAGCTGCGCGAGACCCGCGGGTTCATCTCGATGACGACCAGGCGGCCGTCCCTGGGGTTGACGGCAAACTGGATGTTGGAGCCGCCCGTGTCCACCCCGATCTCGCGAATGATCCTGAGCGCGGCATCGCGCATGATCTGGTACTCTTTGTCGGTGAGCGTCTGGGCCGGAGCGACAGTAATGGAATCCCCTGTATGGATCCCCATAGGGTCGAAGTTCTCGATCGGACAGACGATCACCACATTGTCCTTGTGATCGCGCATCACCTCGAGCTCGAATTCCTTCCAGCCGATCACCGACTCCTCGATGAGCACCTCGTGCACCGGAGAGATG
>MGSR01000010.1:10815-16125 GCA_001798565.1 Deltaproteobacteria bacterium RIFCSPLOWO2_12_FULL_60_16 | reverse complement strand
TCTGCATTCTCATCGGCGCTCTTCTCTTCCGCTATTGCGTGTTGAAGGCCGGAGTCTATGTCCCTTTTGCGATGACGTGAGCGAGCGTGGCCAACCTCACCTTCAAAGAGCCGATGCAACAAGCAAACACCGTCCGGGTCCGGGTGCGGTTCATGGGCGATTTGCGGGCCGTGGTGGAGTCGCGGGATCTCAACGTCTCCCTGCCCCAAGGGAGCAGCGTGGGCGACCTGTTGGGCGCTCTTGCCGGGAGATACGGCGATCCGTTCGCCAAGTGGCTCTTCACCGAGTCGGGAGAGCTGCACCATTACATCCTGATTTTCGTCAACGGCGAGAACATCCAGGACACCGGGGGAGTATCGACCGGACTGGCAGGGCAGGAGGATCAGGTGGAGGTCATTATGCTGCCTATGTTTGAAGGAGGATGACGATGGCGACAGAGTGGATCCAGACCAGCTGCGGGATGTGTTACGTCGGGTGCGGCGTGCGGGTTCAGATGGAGGACGGCATTGCGCTGGGCATCGAAGGCGATCCCAACCATCCGCAGAACCGGGGCAACATGTGCGCCAAGGGCAAGGCCGGCCTCATGAACCTTTACAACCCCTATCGGGTGAAGGCGCCGCTCAAGCGGACCAATCCCGAGAAGGGTCTCCACGTGGACCCGGGCTGGCAGGAGATCTCGTGGGCGGAGGCGCTGGACACCGTCGGCTCCAAGCTCCAGGCGATTCGCGATAATCCGAAGCAGCTCTACATCCAGGGCTGGGAGATCACCGGCGACAGCCATCTCTGGCTGCATGCCTTCGCCAGCGCCTTCGGCACCCCCCACTATTCGAGCAACGGCTCTCCCACTTGCGGCAAGGTGATTCATCCCGTGGAATTTTTTGCCGCTGGCGGATTTCATCAACAGCCGGATCTGCATTACTGCAACTACTGCATCCTGGTGGGGACGCAGTTCGCGATCGCGGCCCGCGCCTCCTTCAACCACATCCTGCGGGACATGGCGGATGCCCGCGCCCGCGGCATGAAGCTCGTGGTGGTGGATCCCATCGGCGGATTCGCCGGCAGCAAGGCCGACCAGTGGGTCCCCATTCGGCCGGGCACCGATACCGCATTCGCCCTGAGCATGCTCCATGTGCTCTTGAACGAGCTGGGAATCTACGACGCCGAGTTTTTAAAGCACAAGAGCAACGCGCCGTACCTGGTGGGGCCCAAAGGGTTGTACGCGCGCGACCCGGCGAGCGGCAAGCCGATGGTCTTCGACGCCGCGGATCAAAAGACCAAGGTCTACGATGATCCGACACTAAAGGATCCGGCCATCATCGGCGCGAGCGAGGCGGGGCGGCCTTCCTTCGAGCTTCTCAAGGAGCATGTGGCGAAGTATTCGCCCGAGAAGACCGAGGAGATCACCACGATCCCGGCCGCGACCTTGAGGCAGATCGCCAAGGAATTCGGCGCGGCGGCCTCGATCGGCGCGACTACCGTCATCGACGGGGTGGAACTGCCCTATCGGCCGGCCTGCGTCGATTGGGCCAAAGGGCCGCAGGGCCACAAGCACGGCTTTCACCAGTGCTGGCCGCTCAAGCTCCTCAACATCGTCATGGGCGCGGTGAGCGTGCCGGGAGGGATTCTCAGCACCGGCGCGGCCGGCAAGAAGCCCTTTCAGTGGTTCCCCGAAGGGGGGACCGACGGGCTGCTGGAGAAGGGCGGGAACATTCTCCCCCTGCCGCACCCGAAGGCCTTTCCCGGCCGCACCCCGACCAAGCCGGTACGAAACGACCTGGCGGAGATCTTTCCATTAGCGCCGCACTTTCACACGCTCTTGCCTCTCACCGCCGAGGACCACGAGCGCTACGGACTTGATTACGGCCTCGAGGTGATGCTGCACACGCCGACCAATTCGCTCCTGGGCTCTTTCGGCGATCTCAAGGTGGTGGAGCGCTTTTATCGATCGATACCGTTCATCGCCGGTTTTGCCGTCGAGATCAACGAGACGAATCTCTTCGACGACATCATCCTGCCGTTCCCCAGCTATCTGGAGCGGTTCGATTTCAATGCCGGCACCTCCTCGCGCCAGCTCGGTCCCTGCGGCCAGGACGATTGGTTCTGGCAGGTGAGACAGCCGGTAGTCGAGCTGGCTCCGGGGCTGAGGCATCCGCAAGAGGTGATCATGGAGCTGGCCCGGAGGGTCGGCATCCTCGATGACTTTTACCGGCTTATCAATCACACCTTCCGCTTGAAGGAACCCTACGCCTTGCAACCCGGACGCCGCTACGGCGCGACCGAGGTCATCGACAGGACGGCCCGCTGCTGGTTCGGCGAGGAGCATGACCTCAAATGGTTCCAGGAGCACGGCGTGATCCGATACGAGAAGGACGTGGAGGAGGCCTACATCGGCCCGTTCCTTCAGGCGCGGCTGCCGATCTATCTGGAGCATTTTCTCCAGCGTGGAGCGGAGCTCAAGGAGGTCATCGGCCAGATGGGTCTCGACTGGGACTTCTCGGATTACACGCCGCTCTCGGAGTGGCTGCCGTGCCCGTCTTACGACGCCGTCAAGAAGGGCGAGTACGAGTTCATCGCCGTCCACTACAAGCTCCCTTACGTCTACGGCAGTTTCGGCAACGACAATCCTTTGATCAACGAGCTTTGCGAGCGCAATCCTTACGCCTACGGGGTCCTGGTCAACGCCGATGTCGCCAAGGCGAAGGGATTCGCCGACGGCGAGGAGGTGTGGCTGGAATCTCCGGTGCGCAAGGTCAAGGTGAAGCTCAAGCTGACCCAGTGCATTCATCCCGAGGTGGTGGGGATCGCCGGCCATTTCGGCCATTGGTCGCCGGGCATGCCGATCGCGCGGGGCAAGGGAGTGAACTTCAACTCCCTGCTGCCCACGGACCTGGAGCATATCGACAAGATTTCCACGGCCCTCGACCATTGCGTTGAGGTGCGGCTCTACAAGTGAGCCGCGGCCGTCTCGGAGAGAGGATCAAATGAGAGCGCGGAAGATTATTTCGACCATCGGCTTCCTTACATTTTTTTGCCTTCTACCGGCAAAGACACCGGCAGCGCCACCGGCGGGCAGTGCGATCGTTAGCTTCGGCAGCTTCAGCGAAAGAGAGGGCGCGCTCTTCGTCGCGGAGGATCAGGGTTTTTTCCGCAAATACGGCCTGGATGTGAAGCTGGTCCACGTGCGCAGCGGCCCGGTGGGCCTCTCGGCCCTGTCCGCGGGTGAGACCCAATTTTACAACGGGTCGGTGACCGGCACGACGCTCGGCGCGGTTGCGGGGGGGCTCGATACGGTTTTCATCGCGGGCCTGGTCAACAAGCTCACGGGCGCGTTCGTTGTCAACCCGGCAATCAAGAGCCCCGCGGATCTCAAAGGCAAGCAGATCGGCGTGCAGAGCATGGGCGGGGGCATCTGGATGTTCACCATGCTGGTCTTCGACCACTGGGGCCTGGATCCGAAGCGGGACAAGATCAACTTCAGGATCCTTGGGGACGAGACCGTGCTGGCTCAGGCGGTCGCCAGTAGAGTTATCGACGGCTCCTATCTGGGTTATACCTTCGCCTCGCTGCTGGAGCGCCAGGGGTTCCGCATCCTTGCCGACACCGCCAAGCTCGGCATCCCCTACCAGGGCACCGGCATCATGGCCAAGCGCAGCTATGTCAAGGCCGCCCCCGATACCGCGGAGAAATTTCTCCGGGCCCTGGTGGATTCCATCAGGTTCATACAGGAGCCGGCCAACAAGGCGCAGGCGATGAAGAGCCTGGCCAAAGGGCTCCATCTGTCCCGGGTCGAGGACGCGGCGGAAGGGTACGAGAGAATGGCGGCGATGTACGACCGCAGGATCTATCCCAATGTCGACGGGATCCGCAACGCTATCCGCCTTCTCGGCACCGTCAACGAAAAGATCCGCCGCCTCAAGGCGGAAGAGCTGGTCGAGGACAGGTTCGTCAGGAAGATCGAGAGCGAAGGGGGTTTATAAATTTTTGCCACAGGATCAGCGAAATCCGCCAACCGTGGAGAAGCCAAAATGAGAAGAAATTATCGCAGATCGTTTTTCCGGATGATCGCCGTCCTGATTCTCGCCGCTGTTTGCCGCCCGTCCGCTCCGGCTCCGGCGGCGGAGAGGCTCGTCGGCATCTACTCGGCCCGGGTGATGTCTCAGTCCCTGCCCTGGATCGCCCAGGAGGCCGGTCTCTTTAAGAAATACAACCTGGACTTCCAGCTCGTTTTCGTCGCCTCATCCGCGTTCGTGACCGCGGCGATGCTGGGCGGCGACGCGGACATTTCGCTGCTCGGCGGGATCGGGATCGTCCGCGCCTTTGTTCAGGGGGCCACGGACCTGGCGTTCATAGCGGGCGTGAAAAATGTCATGACCCAGAGCATCATCGCGCGTCCGGAGATCAAAAAGGTCGAGGATCTCAAGGGCAAAAAGATCGCGGTCAGCAGGGTCGGCGGCAACACGCACTATTTCTCGGTGCAGGTGCTGCGGCGCTACGGCATGGATGCTGCCAAGGACGTCACCTTCATCCAGACCGGCGGAGAGTTTGAGGCGCTAGCGGCCTTCGCCAACAGGGCGGTTGACGCCGCTACCATGACCCCGCCCGCCGATTATCAGGCGGTCTCCCAGGGCGGCCACCGCCTGGCGTACGGGCCCGAGCTCGGCATCCCCTATGCGGCGACGATATTTGCCACGCGCCGCTCGGTGATCGCTAAGAAGGCCAGGGTTATCGGAAATTTCGTGCAGGCGATGGCGGAGGCGTCCAAGATCCTGCACACGGATAAGGAATTCGCCTACAAGGTCTTGGGGAAGGAGCTCAGGGTGAAGGACAGGAAGATTCTCGACGCCGCCTACAACGCGGAGATCACGGCGCTGGAGCGGCGGCTCGATATAAAAACGGAGTCGCTCCAGGCGATTCTCGAAGAAGTCTCCCAGATCGATCCGCGCGCGAAAAAGGTCAAACCGCAGGATCTGGTGGAGCGGCGCTATCTCGACGACATGGAGCAAAGCGGATTCTTCAACAAGCTTTGGGGGGAAAAGCGCTAGCGGAAACGGCGGCCATGAGAGTAAACGTCCGGCTCTTCGGCATTCTCGCCATCCTGGCCAAGGAGCGCTCGGTGGCGCTGCAGATGGCTGAGAGGGCGACTCTGGGCGATGTCCTGACAGAGCTGGGGAAGCGCTTCGGCGGAGAATTCGCCGATCATATTTTCCGGGTCGAGGGGGAGATGCACTCCTATTGCGGGATTTTTGTCAACGACGCGCTGGTGAACGATCTCAACGAAGAGCTGCGCGCTAACGGCCCCGCGGCGGAAGT
>MGSR01000010.1:0-10773 GCA_001798565.1 Deltaproteobacteria bacterium RIFCSPLOWO2_12_FULL_60_16 | reverse complement strand
AAAACGGTTTATGGAGGCAGTCCCACCGATCTCCGGCATTGGCACCGGGCGCGACGACTGTTGGATCCCGTCGGCGTGCAGCCTCTGCTACGGCACTTGCTCGATCCTGGCGCACCGCGTGGACGGGGTTCTGGTGAAGCTCGAGGGAAACCCGGAGAGCGCCGCCGGCAAGGGACGTTTGTGCGGCAAGGGTGTGAGCGGCCTGATGACCCACTACGACCCCAACCGCGTGCGCGTTCCCCTGCGCCGGACCAATCCGAAAAAGGGAATGGGGGTCGATCCGGGATGGAAGGAGATTTCGTGGGAAGAGGCCCTGGACGAGGTGGCCCGGCGCCTCAAAAAACTTCGCGGAGAGGACCCGCGAAAACTCTTTA
The DNA here is from genome assembly GCA_001798565.1 of Deltaproteobacteria bacterium RIFCSPLOWO2_12_FULL_60_16. Classification (GTDB taxonomy): domain Bacteria; phylum Desulfobacterota; class Binatia; order UBA9968; family UBA9968; genus UBA9968. The sequence continues at coordinate 10,399 of MGSR01000010.1, read as the reverse complement.
TCCAGCGCACCACCACCGTGACCTCCAGCCGCACTCCCATTCAGGTCTTTGCCGCCGCCTTCGGCACTCCGAACCGCTCCTCGGCCGGCGGCGGCCTGCACTGCGGCAACGGCGCCCACCTGATCAGCGGGATCATGCATGCTTCCTGGTCCGTGGTGCCCGATTTCCAGTACTGCAACTACGCGGTCTACTTCGGGGCCTCCAAGGGCCACTCGGCGGGACACGCCTCCTGCTCCAACATGGGGCTGGCGGCCGAGGCGCGCGCCCGCGGCATGAAGATGGTGGTGGTCGATCCCATGTGCAACTTCGCGGCCGCCAAGGCCACCGAGTGGGTGCCGATCCGGGTCGGCACGGACGCGGCCCTGGCGCTCGCCATGGGCAACGTCATGGTCAACGAGCTGGGCATCTATGACGCTCCTTATCTCAGGGCCAAGACCAATGCCCCCTATCTCATCGGCCCGGATAAGCTCTACGCCCGCGATCCCGAGAGCGGCAAGCCGCTGGTATGGGATCTCGGCGCGGCCGCGCCCCGGCCCTACGACGCCGTCAGCTCCGAGGCCATGGCGCTCGAGGGAGAATTTCCCGTGAACGGCGTTTTGTGCCGCCCCGCTTTTGAGCTGTTGAAGAACCACCTAAAAAACTTTACGCCCGAGTGGGCCGAGCGGATCACGACCATCCCGGCGGCGGACGTCCACCGGCTGGGAAGCGAGTTCGCCCGCGAGGCCCGGGTCGGCAGCACGATCGTGATCGACGGCGTTACCGTCCCGTACCGGCCGGTGGCGGCGATCGCATTCCGGGGCTCCCAGGGACATGTGAATTCGGTTTACAACTTTCTCGCCGTGGATCTGCTCAACCAGCTGGTGGGATCGGCGGACATGGCGGGAGGATGCCTGGGGTTCAACCCGGCCTGCCACGGCTATCCGGAGACCGGCAGGCCCTACTTTGTTCCCAAGGCGGGTCCCGACGGGCTCATGATCACCGGCATCTGGATGGCGCACCACAATCCCTATCCCATCGGCGAGCCGCGCATGCCGGAGCAGATCGGCTTGCAGGATCTCTTTGTGCTCTGCCAGACATCGCCTTTCTCGGATTCGTCGGATCGCGAAGAGATGTGGGATAAATTGGATCTTCCCTATCGTCCGGAGATTCTGCTCAATTACGGCACCAATTCGCTGATGAGCATCGGCAACAAGGAGACCGTGGCCGGGGCGCTGGCTCAATTCAAGTTCGTCATCTCCATCGACCTGTTTCTCACCGAGTCCTCGGACTTTGCCGACATCGTGCTGCCGGATTGCGATTATCTGGAGTCTTTGGACTCCAGACCCAATTTCCCCTTCATCTTCAACCTGCCCGGCGGATTGGGGGAATGGTGCTGGCCGATCAAGCAGCCTGCGATCCAGCCGGACGGAGAGCAGCGCAGGTCGAGCGATATCCTGGTGGAGCTGGCCGACCGGATCGGCATGCGCGAGGACCTGAACGCGGCCTTCAACGTCGTTCTCAAGCTCGAAGGGCCGTTTCGTCTCGAGGGAGAGCGAAAGTACTCTTACGAGGAGGTCTGCGACGCCGAGCTCAAGAACAATTTCGGCGGCCAGCACGGGCTCGAGTGGTTCAAGAAAAACGGCGTCATCAAGTGGCCCAAGAAGCCCGAGGAGGTTTACTGGCGTCACTTCGTGGATACCCGCGTGCCGATCTACTGGGAGTTTCTCCCGGTGCTCAGGGAGAAGATAGCGGCGCTCGCCGAGCCCCGAGGGATCAAGATCCCGCAAAGGTACTACGAGCCGTTGCCGGACTGGATCCCCTGCCCGGCGCACGTGACCAACGGCGCCTTCGATCTCTACGCCTTTTACTACCGGGATATCATTCACACCAACAGCTTTACGATGGAGAACCCGTGGCTCGACGAAGCCGCGCGACTGGATCCGTATTCCTATACGATCGCGATCAACGCCGGCACGGGCCGGAAAAAGGGGCTGGTGGACGGAGAGGAGATCTGGGTCGAAACGGACGCGGGACGAAGGGTCAAGGGAAAGGTCCATTTGACTGAGGCGGTCCATCCCGAGGGGCTCGGTATAGCGGCCTGCGCCGGGCATTGGGGCGAGGGGATGCCCATTGCCAAGGGCAAAGGGGTCTTCTTCAACGATCTCCTTGAGGTGGACTACGACCACGCCAGCCCGGTGAACCTGAATCTCGACCTCTGCGTCAAGGTGAAAGTGAGCAAAGCGCGGGGGGTGGGCCGGTGAGATGGGGAATGGTCATAGACCTGAAGCGCTGCATCGGCTGCTACGGCTGCCAGCTCTCGTGCAAGGCCGAGCACGGCACCCCGCCCGGGGTTTTCTTCGCCCGGCTGCTCAAGCAGGAAGAAGGTCATTACCCCACCGTGCGCCAGCTCTTTCTCCCGGTTCTCTGCTTTCACTGCGATGAGCCCGCCTGCGTCGAGGTCTGCCCCACCGGGGCGAGCTCCAAGGCGCCGGACGGGATCGTGGATATTGATCCCGACGAGTGCGTCGGCTGCCGGGCCTGCATGATGGCCTGCCCTTACAGCCAGCGCTATTTTCTCGATGAGCAGCGGCACTACTTTCCGGGCAACGGCGCGACGCCCTACGAGCAAGCGCGCTCTGAGCGCCACCCGAGCGGGGTCGTCATGAAGTGCAACTTCTGCCGCCACAGGATCAGCGTCGGGAAAGAGCCCGCCTGCGTCGCCAACTGCCCGGCGGTGGCGCGCCATTTCGGCGATCTCGATGATCCGACGAGCACGGTCTCCCGGCTGATCAAGGAGCGGGGCGGATACACGCTCCATCCAGAGCTCGGCACCGGCCCGGCGGTTTATTACCTGCCGGCGTAGGCGAGGGGGGAGCAGCGCTCATGGCCATAGCCAGCGGACGATACGAACAGCTCATTCAAGACCTCAGGGCGGAGTACAGACCGCAGCGGGAGTGGATCGAGCGCCAGGGGCTGTTTCTCATCGTGGGCCATTTTCTCTCCGGGGTCGCGGCCGGCACATGGTTTTTTTCGCTGCTCTTCGGCTTTGCCCCGGGCCTGGCCGCGGCTTACGTCCTTGCCGCCGTCAGCGGATTGGCCCATCTCGTCTTTCTCGGCCGTCCGGAGCGTTTCTGGAAAATGTGGCGGGCAAGAAACTCCTGGATCGCGCGCGGCTTCATCGGCCTCACGCTCTTCATGCTGGGAGGGCTCCTCTATCTGCCGCCGCTCTTTCACCCGGATGCGCCGTGGAGCGGCGACTCCTGGATAGCCAGGTCGGGATACGCCATCAGCGTCGCCGGGATGGTCATTCTGCTCTTGTACAAGGGTTTTGTTTACGCCTCATCCAAAGGCATACCTTTCTGGACTTCGCCTATCCTGCCCGCGCTCTACGTCGCCTACGCCCTGCGCGGCGGCGTGGCGACTTTGCTGCTGATGTTCGCCTGGGGCGGCAACACGGTGAGCCCGGAAAGACTCGGGCCGTTGGAGCTCTGGATCGGACTCTCCGCGGCGGTGATGGTGCTCTTTTACCTGGGGGTGATGTCGGGCGCCGATCCGGTCGCCCGCCGCTCGGTCTACGAGCTGGTGCGGGGCCGCGCGGCGGTCCCGTTTTACCTCGGCACGCTCGTCGTCGGGCTCGTGATACCCATCGCCTTCGGCCTTGCCGGCGTCACCGGATCGCTTTCCCTGGCCACGCTCGCACTGGTCGCGCTGGCCTCGGTGGTCGGCGATTTCTTCATCAAGTACACCATCGCGAAGGCCGGCATCTATATTCCGCTTCGTCCGCGCTCTCCCCGTTAAGTTGTCGCCCGGCTCGGCAGAGAAAGGAAAGACAGGTGGTCTCCAAGGCGCTCAAGGTTGCGGCGGGTCACTATCACCTGTTTCATCGGGTGGCTCCGACGGTCGCCAGGGCCAAGGGTTATTTTCGACGGGAGAATCTCGAGGTGGCGATCTCGGCTACCGGGACGGATCAGAAAAGCCTGGAGGCGCTTACCCGCGGCGAGATAGATATCGCCGTCGATCTCAAGACGCCGGTGGCGCTCAGGGCCAGGGATCAAGGCCAGGAGGTTTTTCTCATCGGCGGGTTTCTCAACACCTACCCGGGAATTTTGGTTGGGGCGAAAGGGATTCGCTCACTGGCGGATCTCAGAGGTAAGAGGATCGGGCTGAGAGAACCCAACGGCGTGACGTTGACGATGAGCTGCATGATCCTCAAGAAGGCCGGCATGGAGCCTGACGGGGATGTGGTTTTCGTGGCCCATACCGGGGCTTCCTCTTTCAAATCGATAGCGCCAAAACTGGATCGGGGCGAGATTCAGGCGCGCATCGCGCACAAAGCCTATGCCGGCGATTTCCGAGCGGCCGGATATCCCATCCTGGCCGATCTGCAGGAATACCTGCCCGACGGCTATCAGCTCCGCGCGATCGCCGCGACCGCCCCTATCCTGGACAACCATGGGGAATGCGTGGTCGGCTTTCTCAACGGCATGATCCAGGCCTATCGCTTCATGAAGGAGCCTAAAAACCATCCCGAGATGATGGAGATTATCAGAAATTCCGATCTCGAATTTGAACCGGACATGGATCAAAGCATGTGGGAAGAGGAGTATCCGCTCATCCCGGGCATCCCCGCCGACGGAGCCGTCAATGTGGCCGGGCTGGAAGTGATCCTCGAAGAGGAGAAATTATCGGGGAGAGTCTCCCGCGCCATGACTGCGAGCCGGATTTTACGCCCGCAATACGTCCGCGAAGCGCTGCGACGAATCGCCGAGTAGTGGGATTCGCCAGCTGCGGCGCGCTTCCGGGGCTTTTCCTTATGGGCCGAAAGAGCCCATTAGCAGTCGCAGAATTTGGAAGGAGAGCCATGCTTTTTCCCAGTCGGAGGAATGGCGGATCTGTTCCATCGTGGGCGCTGCGAGGAGAAAGGGAGATCGTTGACGCTGGCATGCTATTTGCGGAACTTATCGACTACGGAATCTCGCAACAAGCTTATCCACGCTCATCATGGAAGCCCGCATTCAAGTCTCCTATCTCGGTCTGGTGCGCAACGTGATCGGTTGCCGCGAGGAAGAGCTGGAGATCGCCGTCGGCACAACCGTGGGAGAGCTTCTCTCCAGGCTGGCCCAGAGGCACGGCGATCCCTTTCGGATGAGCGTGTTTAGGGAAAGCGGCGAGCTGCGCTCGACCGCGCTGGTCTGTGTCAACGATTGCGACATCACGGAGCTCGATGGTTTCGACACCCGGTTAGGAAGCGGCGAGAAGATCAGCGTCGTGGTCGGGGTCTACCCGCCCGAAGGAGGTTGAAAGTGATAGCACCTAGAGAGAATGAGGACGTGTGGATTCACAGTGTCTGCGACATGTGCTTTGCCGCCTGTGGGATTCTGGCGCACCGAAAAGACGGGGTCTTGGTGAAGATAGAAGGGGATCCGAACTGCCCGGCGAGCGAAGGGCATCTCTGCGCTAAGGGCCAAGCCGCGTTGATCGGTCTCTACGACCCATCGCGAGTGAAGGCGCCGCTCAGACGGACCAATCCGCAGAAGGGGATCGGCGTCGATCCCAAGTGGGAGGAGATTTCGTGGGAGACAGCACTGGATATTCTCACCGATAAGCTCGCCAAGGTTCGGGACAAGGACCAGCGTGGACTGCTGATCTCAAACTTCGACCACATCGCCGCCACCTATTTTATCGGCGGGGCCTGGGCCGTGGCCTTCGGCACACCCAATCACCATTGGACCGGCTACTACTGCGGCAATTACCTTCATTCCTCCATGTACCTGACCAACGGCTCTTTTCACTCGGACTTCGATCTCGACTACTGTAATTACGCCATCCTGCTGGGGAACCAGCAGGGTTTCATGGGAGGGCTCAACGCCAACGTGGCCGCGCGCAAGATGGCCGAGGCGCGCAAGCGGGGGATGAGGGTGGTGGTGGTGGACCCGGTCGGAACCAACGCGGCGGCCAAGGCCGACGAGTGGGTGCCGATTCGCCCGGGCACCGACGGCGCGTTCATCTTAAGCCTTATCCATGTGCTGGTGAACGAGCTCGAGTGTTACGACCGGGAATTTCTCACCCACAGGACCAATGCCGCCTATCTGGTGCGGGAGGACGGGAGCTATTTGAAGGAGGGGCGCGACGGCAAGCCGTTGGTGTGGGATCTGAAGAGCCAGGGAGCGGTGCCGTTCGATCAGGCTGATATCGAGACAGCGCTCGAGGGATCGTTCGTCGCCGGCGGGGAAAAATGCCAGACCGCGTTCCAGGTCATAAAGGAGCAGGTGAAGAGGTATACGCCCGAGCAGGTCGCGCCCATCACAACGATACCAGCCGACGCTATACGGCGCATCGCCAAGGAGTTCGGCGCAGCCGCCAGGATCGGCTCCACGATCATGATCGACGGCAAGCCGCTCCCTTATCGGCCGGTCGCGGTCAATATCTACCGCGGCGCCGGCGCCCACAAGCACGGCACCCACACGGCGCTGGCGGTGCAGATGCTCAACATGGTCGTGGGCGCTTTCTATGTGCCCGGCGGGCACCGGGGCGTCAACCTCGTCGGTCCATCGCGTAGCTGGATGCCGGGTGAGACCGTGGAGGGTCTGGTTACCCCGCCCGCAACCATCGGTCGAGCCGCGCGTTACTACGACTTCGAGGACAAGCGGCCGGAGGGTATGGAGCTGCATGAGCTCTTTCCCATCAGCACCAACCGCAGCCCGATGAATCAGCTCAATCTGCAGGATCCGAAGATGTTCGGTCTTCCCTATACCATCGATGTGCTCATGGTCTGCCGGCGCAATTTGATGATGAACAACGTCAATCCTGCGATCATGGCTGAGACGATTAAGAAGGTTCCCTTCGTGGTTACTTTCAGCACGCATCTGGACGAGGTGGCGGAGCTGGCGGATCTGGTCCTGCCCGAAGCGCACTTTCTGGAGCGGCTGGACTTCATGCCCAACACCCTCACCCACACCATGAGCCCGGCCACGGGCCATTTTTATTGGGGGCTGAGGCAGCCCATCGTCGAGCCGCGGGGACAGGCCAGGCGCTGGATCGACGTGCTCTTTGAGATTGCCGAGCGAATGGGATTTCTCGGCGAGTTTTACGGGCTCTTGAACGTCAAGTGGGGAATGAAGGAGCCGTATAAGCTGGATCCGGCAAAACGCTACACGATGGAGGAGATGTACGATCGCTGGATGAAGTCTCTATTCGGCCCGGAGCGCGGCCTCGATTGGTTTAAAGAAAACGGCTATCACAAGGTGGCTCGAGCCATAGAGGAGAAGTATCCCGGTCCGTTCATCAAGCCGCGCTTTCCGATCTATTTTGAAAACATGCTGCGGGCGAAAAAGTCCGTCGCCAAGGTGGCGTCCGAGATGGGGCGGGAATGGGACACGGAGGATTATCAGGTGTTCCCGGAGTGGAAGCCCTGCCCCGCATACAAGGATGGCACGCCTCCCTACGACCTCTACGTAGTGAACTTTAAGATTCCCTTTCACGCCCTTTCGGTGACGACGCAGAATCCCTGGCTCGACGATCTCGCGGAGCATAATCCCTACGCCTACAAGATTCTCATCAACACTGAGACCGGCGGGCGCAAGGGAATCAAAGACGGGGAGGAGATTTGGGTGGAATCGGTGGCGGGCAAGGTCAAAGGCGAGGCGAAGCTGACAGAGTGCATTCATCCGGAGGTCGTGGGTATTGCGGGGGTGTTCGGCAGCTGGGCGAAAGGCAAGCCGGTCGCCAAAGGAAAAGGGGTTCATTTCAACACTCTGTTGCCGATCTCGTTGGAGAGAATAGATCCGGTCTCGACCGGAGTGGACTCGTGCATCCGGGTGAAGGTCTCACGGGCCGCTTGAGAAAAAAACAAGGAGGGGGATATGGCAGCGCGCATTGATGAGTTTTTGATCGGGGTTAAGCCGCAGCGGGAGTGGGGTTGGCTGGTGATCAGCTATCTCTTCTTGGGAGGAGCGGGCGCCGGGCTTTTTTTAATTTCCCTTTACATGGATCACGCGTGGGCGGGATTGCTCGGGCTTCTGGTATTGGTGCTCGGCACATTGCTGCTTCTTTTAGACCTGGGACGGCCGGAGCGTTTCTGGCGCGCCTTTTTTCGTCCCTGGAGCTCCTGGATCAGCCGGGGCTGTTTTTTTATTACCTTGATGGTGCTGTTCGGGGCGCTGCAGATCGCCCCCGGGCTGGGCTTTCTCTGGGAGAGCGGGAGCGCCCTGGGGTCGGTCATCAAGGCGGTGTCCGTGGCCGCGGCGGTGCTGGTCATGATCTACACCGGCTTTGTCCTGTCGCCTTCCCCGGCCATCCCTTTTTGGAACTCGGCCTTATTCCCGGTTATCTTTTTCGTCTATTCTCTGCTGGCGGGGATCGATATTCTGATCCTCGCATCCCCTTTCCTGCCTGGAGCCCCTCTCGATTTGGTTTCCCTGGAGAGGCTGCAGATTTACCTGGCCCTGGCGTGTCTCCTCCTCGTGCTCAGCCATCTCTCTGTCATGTCCAGCTCCGCTGTGGCGGCGCGCGAGTCGATCCGTCTGCTGACGCGGGGGAGATGGGGGTTGCTGTTTTTGGGAGGAGTGATCGTGGCAGGGCTGGTGGTTCCGCTGGCCCTCTCCTGGGCGGTATTGTGGAAGTCTCAGGCCCAGGCGGTTTTTGCCTTCACCGTTATTTTGGCTTTGCTCAGGCTCTTCGGCGATTACCTGTTTCGCTTCCTGGTTATTCGCGTCGGCCTGTATGATCCACTACTTTAAGGAGGCCCGATATGGCGCGCTACGGAATGGTTATTGATCTCAACACTTGCATCGGCTGCAATGCCTGCACGATGGCCTGCAAGGCCGAGCATGCGACTCCCAAGGGAATCTTTTGGGCGAAGGTGCTGGAGAAAGAGGTGGGAAAGTTTCCTGCCGCGCGCAGGATCTTTCTTCCGGTGCTGTGCAATCACTGTAAGAACCCCATCTGCCAGGAGGTGTGTCCGACCGGGGCGACTTATAAGCGGGAGGACGGCATCGTCCTGATCGATTACGACATGTGCATCGGCTGCCGCTCCTGCATGGAGGCCTGTCCGTACGGGCCGCGCGCTTTCTATGAAAGCGACGGCGCTTATTATCCCGGGGAGCGAACCGCTTATGAAAAGAGCCAGCAGGATTTTTCTGAAGGCGTCGTGATGAAGTGCAATTTCTGCGTGGAGCGGGTGGATCAGGGACTGGATCCCGCCTGTGTGGTGACCTGTGTGACCGAATGCCGCGTTTTCGGCGACCTGGATGATCCCCAGAGCGAGGTGGCCCGTTTGGTGGCGGACAAGAAGGCCCGCCCCCTGCTGCCCGAAAAAGGGCTCGAACCGTCCGTCTTCTACGTCGGCAGCTAAGCGCCCGAAGGAGGTTGAAAGTGTACGGTCCTGCGGAGAGCGAAGAGTGGATTCACAGCGTCTGTGACATGTGCTTTGCCGCGTGCGGCATTCTGGCGCGGAAGAAAAACGGTGTCCTGGTAAAAATCGAAGGCGATCCCAACTGTCCGGCGAGCGAAGGGCATCTCTGCCCCAAGGGGCAGGCGGGGCTGATCGGTGTCTATGATCCCTCCAGGGTCAAGACTCCGCTCATCCGCACCAACCCGCAGAAGGGGATCGGCGTCGATCCCAGGTGGCAGGAGATCTCCTGGGAGACGGCGCTGGAGATCCTGACTGACAAGCTGACCAGGGTTCGGGAGAAGGACCCGCGCGGCCTGGTGGTCTCGAGCTTCGATCAAATCGCGGGCTCCTATTTCATCCGCCCGGCCTGGGCGCCCGCCTTCGGCACTCCCAATTCGGACTGGGTCGGCTATTTCTGCGGCAACTATCTCCACGCCTCCATGTATCTGACCAACGGCTCGTTTCACTCGGACTTCGATCTCGACTATTGCAACTACGCCATCCTTCTGGGCAACCAGCAGGGTTTTATGGCTGGGCTCAACGCCAACGTGACGGCGCGCAAGATGGCCGACGCGCGCCGGCGCGGCATGCGGGTCGTGACCGTCGATCCGGTCGGGACCAACGCGGCGGCCAAGGCGGACGAGTGGGTGCCGATCCGCCCCGGCACCGACGGGGCGTTTATCTTAAGCCTCATCAACGTCTTGCTGAACGAGCTGAACTGTTACGACCGGGATTTTTTGAGCCGCAGGACCAACGCCGCTTACCTGGTGGGCGAAGACGGCGGCTATCTGAAAGAGGGGCGCGACGGCAAGCCGCTGGTGTGGGACTTAAAAAGCCAGGGGGCCGTCCCGTTCGACGAGGCCAATATCGACCCGGCCATCGAGGGGTTGTTCAGCGCGGGCGGGGAGAGATGTCAGCCGGCCTTTCAGCTGTTGAAGGAGCATGTGCGGGATTATGCCCCGGAGCGCGTGGAGCCGATCACCACCATTCCCGCCGCCAATATCCGGCGCATCGCCAAGGAGTTCGGCG
>MGSR01000009.1:735-5649 GCA_001798565.1 Deltaproteobacteria bacterium RIFCSPLOWO2_12_FULL_60_16 | reverse complement strand
GTTGGCGGCATCGGGATAGCGAGTCGCCTTCACCTTCAATTGCTCCCCGATTCCGAGCCGGTCGAAGAGCCCATCGAGGTAAGTGCCGGTCGAGGCCTGGTTGTAAACCACCGATGCGGCGTTCAGCAAGGATTGTTTGAATTCATCGACGGTGGCGATATTCGGCAGCGACGCGCCGTCGCGCACCATAACGCCCACTCCGATGCGGCCGACCGTGACACGGCCGGCGGCCTGGGCCTTACCGGATTTGAGCAGATCGTCCAGCAGCGCCGTCGGCGCGATCAGGACATCCACGCTCTCGCCGGAGCCCAAGCGGTCGCGGATCGCCGGCGCCGTGGCGAACACGATTTTCACATCGTGACCGCTCTCGCGGCGGAAGCCGTCGACCAATCGCAAGAGGCCCGGCTTGACCGCGCCCGCGCTGAGCACCCTCACCTCGGTCCTCGAAGCGCTGCCCCTTGGCTCCAGGCCCATCTGTTTGAGCATGGCGCGGGCGAGAGGACTGTCAGGGTCAGCCAAATGCGCCGAGAGGGAAAAATGGTTCGCGCCCGGAACCTCGATATATTCGCAGCCGACGCCCCGCTCTCTGCACAGTCCGAGGAAATCCTTGGACATCTGCTTCCAGCCGCTCGGCTCGGCTCCGCCGACGGCGACGATCAGAGAAGCGTAAGGAAGCGGCGGGTGCAGGAAGGGGCTGTTTTCGCGCGCGCGCTCCGGATCGAGCCGGATCTCGGCATTGACGCTGACATGAAGAACCGCATCCAGGTCGTAAACTCCGGAGATCGCAACCGCCCCTTTGATCAAGTCGCGCGGCAGCCCCTGCGCCTGCCAGTCATGGGCCAGGGCCATGACGACGAGGTGGCCGCCCGCGGAAGAGCCGGAAATATAAAGCCGCGAGGGGTCCCCGTTGTAGTCCGAGACATTCCGGTAGAGCCAGGCGATGGCCGCGCGCGCCTGTCGCACGATCTCGCCGACCGTTACCTGCGGGCAGAGATCGTACTCTACCACCGCGACCGTCGCTCCGGCCTTCACAAAGAGCTCCGCGAAATGGCAGTTCTCATCCTTATTTCCGCCGCGCCAGTAGCCGCCGTGAAAGTAGGCGATCACCGGGGCGTTCGGCTGAGCCGCAGGGAAAATGTCGAGCACTTGGCGCGGCGAATTTCCATAGGGAATGTTGAGCCTGGATTTCAGCGCCCCGCGGACTCTGAGGCTCGCCTTCCTCCTCTGCTCCGACCAGCGGGATTGGTCCGGCGCCGCCGCCTGGGGATTGAAGTGGAACTCCATCTCCGCTTTGCTGAATCCTTTGTATACGGCTTCGCTCATGGGCTGGGGATCAAGCTGTCCGCTAACCTACCGGCCGGAAGGATCGGCGTCGGCTACAGGCGCCTGGCGCGCGGCAGCCATGTTCCATTCCCACAGGATGAAGGCAACACCCACAGCCAGGCCGGCGAGGTTGGCAGTGAGCCAGAGGCCGGTTGAAGGAGGAGGAATCAACATCAGACCGGCCAGCGTCGTCGTCGCTCTGGCCGACCATCCGAGCGGGCGGAAAAGAAAGCCCGCGAGGCCGATTCCCATAAAGAACACGCCGATAGCGGCCGTCACCACGGCAACGATGATCTCAGTCGGCGCGCCCTTGAGGAGCAGGGTGGGGTGGAACGCGAAGATAAACGGGACGACGTAGGCGACAACCCCGAGGCGCATCCCGGCCCACCCGGTTTTCCAGAAATCCGATCGGGCCAGCGAGGCCGCGGCATATGTGGCCAGGCAAACCGGCGGAGTGATCATGGAGAGCATGCCGAAATACAAGAGGAAAAGGTGAGCGCCGAGAGGATTCACGCCGAGTTGGACGAGGGTAGGACCGACCAAGACCGCGAGCATGATATAGATCACCGCCGTCGGCATTCCCATTCCCAGGATGATGCAGACGATCGCCGTGAGGATTAGAAGCAGGAGCGCGTTTCCGCCTGCGAGCGTCGTGAGGATCAGGGACATTTTGAATCCGAGCCCGCTCAGGTGGATCGCGCCGATAACGAACCCGGCAACGGCCGAGATCACCGCGATGTCCAGGAGCGTGCGGCCGGCCTCTTCGACCGCCTTCAGCACACCCGCGAACGACGGCCGCGTCTCTTTCCAAAAGACTCCGACGAAGAAAGTGGCGATGACCGCCGCCATGCCGGCCTTTCCGGCCTCCCATACCGCGATCATCAGTGTATAGACGAGAACTAAAAGCGGAACGATGAAAACCCATCCGCGGCGCATCACCGGCCGAAGGCGTGGCAGATCTTTCCTTGGAAGCCCGACCAGGCCGTGCTTGGCCGCCTCCAGGTCCACTTGAACGAAGAGCGCCAGGTAATAAAGCAGGGCCGGGATGACCGCCGCGAGCGCCACTTCGCCGTAGGGGATATTGAGAAACTCGGCGATGAGAAATGCGGCGACTCCCATCACCGGCGGCATGATCTGTCCGCCTGTCGAAGCGACCGCCTCGACCGCCGCGGCGAGATGGCCGGGATATCCCGAGCGCTTCATCATGGGAATGGTGATCGCGCCATCCACCACTACGTTCGACACCGCGCTTCCCGACACGGTGCCGAAAAGGCTCGAGGAGACGATGGCGACTTTGGCCGAGCCGCCACGGAAGCGTCCCATGGCGACCAGCGCGAGATCCGTGAGGAACTTATCCCCGCCGACCGCGTAGAGCGCCTGGCCGAACAGAATGAAAGCGATCACGATGGAGGCGGCTACGGACAAGGGCAGGCCCAGAAGGCCGCTCGCATCCATATAGAGGTAGGAGGCGATTCGCTCCCATGAGGAACCTTTAGCGTACAAGAGGCCGGGCAGCAGATAGGCGAATCTCGCGTACAGGATAAACGCGCCGGCCAGGATCACCAGGGACCAGCCGACCAGCCGGCGGGTGGCTTCCAGTACCAAAAGGATCGCCAGCGCGCCGAGCCAGACTTTATCCGGCGTGAGCACGCCGAGCTGGTAGGCGATGGTCGGGTATAGAACAACGAGGTAGCCGCCGACGATGGCAGCGCCGAGCGCGAAGAGCCAATCGTACCAGGGAACCCGGTCTGTTCCCGACTCGCGCGTCGCTTTTACGGAGATAAAAACCGCCGCAAGGGTGAGCCCGACAAACAGCCCGAGGTACTGCTCTTTGAAGAAGGCAAGCCCGAAGAAGATGTGAAGCTCGCCGGCCCACGCGGCCCCGACTAATGTGAGAGCGAACAGGACGGATCGCTCCAGCGCCTTTGCCGGGCCGGTCAGCGAACGGAATTTCGTGGCGCCCGTAAAATCGTCAGCCATGGTTGGGTCTGTCGGCCGTCAGCGATCAGCGTTCAGTGATCTGCGACGCCTGAATGCCCGTGGCTAGTTTTGAGCGAGGAGCTTCTGCTGGGCCTGATCCATCTCTTTTTTCCAAACGCCCTTTTCCTTGTAGAACTTGATCGCCGCTGGATGATAGGGAATGGTCACGTCGGCGGAGGCCGCGCGCTCGCGCGTCCACTCCCTGAAACCCGGATGGATCGGCCGGAGTTTGTCCACGTTATCCCAGACCGCCTTGAGAATGGCGGTCACCAACGGATCTGGGGCGGCTTTATGGGTGGCAAAGTGGATGTCGTAGGCGATCGTGCAGGTGTCCTCGACCACGGCGGCGGCGCCTCCCGCCTTGACCACCCTGGTGTAGTAGCCGGGAACGGCTTGGCGAACGCGCCTGTCGCCCTCCGGCGAGCAGTCGACGGAGATGTGACGCACCCCGACGGCGGCGTCGGCTTCTCTGATCTTGGCCATGTTCAGGGCGCCCGCGGAGACATCGGCGCGCCCCTGGGCGACCGCATCGATCCCGTCATTGACGGCAGGCACGGGGACCACCTTGACGTCTTTCCAGGTAAGCCCCCCGCTCGCCAGCAATCCGTACATGTTGAACCAGACCGCCTGATGGGCGGGATACTCTCCGGTCACGCGCTTGCCCTTTAGGTCATGGACGCTCTTCAACGGCGAATCCTTCTTGACGATCAGTGCGATGATCAGCGGGGCCCCGCGCATCACGAGCCGGATATTAGGAGAGTGCGGGAAATCGTTCTTCCCGCCCACCTTGAGCTTCTGCGGCCCGAGGTAGGCCATCCCCATGTCCACCCCGTTCACGACCCCGAATTCCAGTTCCCCATTGTTGAGAAGAGGGAGAAACGTGCTGGTTCCCGTGTAGGGCTGGATGGTCGTCTGCACGGGTCCTGCCTCGGTGGCGACCTTCGCCAGGCCACCCGCGAGCGCGTAGAACACTGTGCCCGGGGTGTTTGTCCCGATCGTAGCGGAGCGGGGAAGCTGCTGCGCCTGGGCCGCGCCGACTGAGCCCATGGTGACGAGAGCAGCCATTAAGAACCAATTTTTGTTCCATCTTATGCGCATGAAGGTCTCCTCCTTTACTGGGGTTGCTTAATCTATGCCGACTGCTTCGGGGCTGTCAACCAGGAAGGAAAGCGGCCTTCCGGAGCGCTACACGTTGAAGCGGAAGTGGACGATATCTCCGTCCTGGACAATGTAATCCTTGCCCTCGAGGCGCAGTTTTCCCGCCTCGCGGCACTTTGCCTCGCTGCCCAGCGCGATGAAATCCTCGTAGGGGACCACCTCGGCGCGGATGAAGCCGCGCTCGATGTCGCTGTGGATCTTTCCCGCCGCCTTTCGCGCCGGAGTTCCGCGCTCGATCGTCCAGGCCCGGACCTCGTCTTTTCCCGTGGTAAAAAAGCTGATGAGATCGAGAAGGGCGTAGGAGGCGCGGATGAAGCGGGCCCGGGCCGGCTCCGCGATGCCGCTCTCTCTTAAAAAGGCCTCGCGGTCCGCCTCGCTCAACCGGGCGATTTCCATCTCCAGCTTCCCGGCCAGGGCGAACCCCTGGAGGGCGCGGCGCCTCAGCTCTTCCCC
>MGSR01000009.1:0-718 GCA_001798565.1 Deltaproteobacteria bacterium RIFCSPLOWO2_12_FULL_60_16 | reverse complement strand
GCTCGCCGGCCTTTTCATCGGCGGCGTTGAAGAGCGCCAGCAGGGGCTTGCGGCTGAGAAAGCCGAAGCCCGCGATCAGATTCTCTTCGTCCGCCGAAAGCGGGAGACTCCCCAGCGCCTGTTCGCTCTCCAAGGCTTTCAAGCAGCGCCCCAGCAGAAGCGCCTCCTGTTCCTTGCCCTTTTCCTTCTTTAATTTGGCCAGGCGGTTCTCGATCACGGCGAGGTCGGCGAGCATCATCTCCGCGAGCAGATCGGCGAGATCCTTGAGCGGGTCCGCAGGCGGGCCGAAATCGCGCAGCACGAGCGCCATCGCCTCCACCTCGCGCATCTGGGCGAGGAGATCGCCCGCCGCCTTGACGGTTTCCTTTCCCTGAGTCGCCGGAAAGTCGGTGAAGCGGATCTCCGCGTAGGTGGTCTTCTTGGGCTGGAAGATCTCGGAGAGCCGGTCGATCCGCTCGTCCGGGACCTTGATGACCCCGAGGTGAATCTCGGCCTTGTCGCCGCCGGTGTATCCGCCCACCTCAGCCTCCAGGCCGGTGAGCATATTGAAGATGGTCGTTTTTCCCGAGCCGGGCCGCCCGATCAGTCCTACTTTCATCACTCACACAGACCGTTGAAAAAGGTTCGACCTTGTCTTCGACCCTGAGGCTCAGACCCGAAGGGAGGCTCACCTCGAAAGGCCCATCTACGCGTAAGCCAACATTGGCTCGGAGGCGTC
>MGSR01000008.1:9039-11352 GCA_001798565.1 Deltaproteobacteria bacterium RIFCSPLOWO2_12_FULL_60_16 | reverse complement strand
TGACATCCGGGTCCAGATAACGGGTCATCTTGCCGACGGACCAGTAGGCGGGATCCAACAGCCGAACTTGCAATAGGCCGAATCGCCGGTACGGCCGGGTGCGGCGCTTATAATCCAGCAGTGTGATGAGTCCCCAACGATCGATGTCCTCTGCGTAGTTTGCCTGAATGCCGGTCAGCCGGGCTGTCCGCTCGATGGCCGCCTCTACTTTTTCCCAGGTTTTTTTTCCCCGCGTTCTCAGTTGCACGGCGAAATCGACATCGACGCTGGGCCTCACGTGGCCCCAGACGGCCCCCGCAGCCGCGCCGGTGAGGAGAATAGTCACTTTCTCATTCGACTGTTCGGCCAGCACCCGGAAAAATGTATCGATCTGCCTGCGATTCATCGCCGCCCGCCGCGTTCAAGGATACGGCTGACCAGGCTCTCGATCACGGCCTGGGGATAGCTGGACAACGAGAGCCATGCCCTGTCCGAACCTCGGCTGAGCCGCGCGGCCCCTTTCAAGGTGAGCCGCTTGGTCGAACCTTTCGTCACCGGCCTAGCCGCGCGGAGACGAGAGCTCACGAGATGCTTGAGCTGGTCCGCCAGAGCCTGTTCCTTTGCGTCGGCTAGAGCTGACTTCCGGATGACCGCAGCCGCGATGCGCTCCATAGCCTCCCGGGAAAGCTCACCCGCTCCCCCTTCCTCGGGAGCGATCCCGTCCACCAAAACCCCGGGGCGGACACCCAGCGCCAGGGCCAGAGCGCGCACGGTCTTCAAGGATACCTCCCGCTGCCCTCTTTCAATGGCGGAGAGGTTGGGACGAGGCACTCCGGCGCGCCGCGCCAGCTCCTTTTGTGTCAAGCCGCGCTGCAAACGCCACAGGAGGACGGTTTCACCAAACGGGGCCATGGATGGAATGTAGTATATTTACTACATTCTTGCAAGACGGGAAAGGTAGCCGGAGAGGGTTGACTTTTCTATGCCGCCTTGCGGGCGGCGATCACCGAGAGCATCTCCTCGTCGCTGGAAAACTTGTACTCCCAGGTGTTGCGCTTGCGGGCCTCCTCCTTCTCCACCGCCTCCAGCGCCTCGATGTCGCTCTTGCTGATAAAAGAGGCCCGGTTCTGCTCGAGCGTGCGCACCAGCGCCTCTATCTTCTGGTCGGCGACGGCCGGGGCGAAACCCTCCTTGGAGGCCAGGTAGTCGTTGACCACTCTCATCCCCGTCTCCGCATCCTTCTTGGCGACACCTACCAATCCCACGCTGGCGTTCCTCGACCATCCCACCAGGTAGATTCCTTCAAGCACTTTGCCGGTCGCAGGATCATAGGGCTGGTACAGAGACGGGCTGGGATTTCCGGCGGCCTTTTCCGGGCTGGTCACAAAGGCGCCGCGGGAAAAAGGCAGGCCGATAGCGGAGTCCACCTGGTCGCCGATCGCGTAGATCACGCAATCCAGGTCGATCCGGCTCAACCGTCCGGTCCCTTTGGCCACCGTGCGCCCGTCCTGAAGAACGAGGTCGTTCTCTTCGACCTCCAGGGCGCCGACCCTTCCCTGAGAATTGCCGATGACCTGATGCGGCGACCATAAGTAGCGGAATCTGAGCCTGCAATCCGGCGGCGGGGTCGTTTCCTTGACGAAAGTCTTGAGGATCTCCTCTACGTTTTGCCCGGCTGCCTCCAGACGGGGGCCGATCTTCTGGATTTCACGGCGCATATCCTCGTTATCGAGGTACTGCTCCACCACCTCGAATTCGTTGTCGTCGTAAGCTTTCTCCTTCGGGCCCCTGCGGGCGACCACGGTCACCTCGCTGACCTTCTTATAGTTGAGCAGCCAATTCGCGACGTCGACCATGACGTTGCCCATGCCGATAATGGCGACCCTGTCGCCGACTTCGTAAGGGCGCTCGCTGAAAGGCGGAAGCTTGTTGTAGTGATAGACGACGTCCTTGGCGTGGTAGACTCCCAGACAGTCTTCCCCCGTGATGCCGAGCCTCTTGGTGCCCTGGGCCCCCGCCGAAACCACTATGGCGCTGAAGCCGATTTTCTTAAGCTCTTCCAGCGTGACGGCCTTGCCCTGGCCCACCGTGACATGGCCGAAATAGAAGAGCCTGGGATCGGAGAGAATCCTCTTGAACTGCTTCCTGAGCCCCTCCTTCATCTTTTCCTTGTCGAAAAATATCCCGTATTCCGCCAGACCGCCCGGCTTGATGTCCCGGTTGAGCAAGACCACTGCGTGTCCCGCCTCGGTCAGCTTGCGCGCGCCGTAAAGCCCCGCAGGTCCGGCCCCGATGACCACAACCACGTGCCTTTTCCCTTGATCGTCTGCCATA
>MGSR01000008.1:7991-9026 GCA_001798565.1 Deltaproteobacteria bacterium RIFCSPLOWO2_12_FULL_60_16 | reverse complement strand
CGCTTCTGCGAACTGGTCTTTCTCAATACCGGAAATGTGGCAGGATCCCTTAGGCGGGTGGCGCGCCGAAGGCTCTACTGGAGTTCCTTCCCTCCCTCGAACCCCAGCTCCGTTCCCCGCGAATCCTTGTGGGTGAAGGAGACGAGCTCCCAGTCTCCATCGGCCAGGGGCCCTCTGAGGATATAGAGGTTCTCGTCGTTTCCCAATACGCGAAAATAACTGCCGTTCTCCCCGTACCAGCGGTCGACGACCTCCCCGATCTCAACGGCTCGATCGCCCATGAAGAACCGCGTCGGCCTCTCGTTCCCTTTATAGCCCGAATAGCACTCGACCTTGATCTTCACGGCCCTCTTCCCTGAGTCGGCAGTTTTATACTATATAGCTGAAATCATGGTGAATTCAAAGAGACAGAGAAAAATTGTCGCGGCGATCAAAAAGGATTTGATTGCCGCCTGCCGGATCCTCTCCGCCGAGCAATTGGTGCAGGGATTCGGCCACGTGAGCGCGCGCCTCCCGGACTCGGATCTCTTCCTGTTGACCCCGAGGGTCAGCCTGGCGCTGGTCCGGGAAAAAGATCTCATCGTGCTCAACCTCGACGGGAAGGTGATCGAAGGCAGATCGCCGCCTCCTTTTGAGGCGCCGCTGCACACGGCGATCTTCAACGGCAGGGCCGAGGTCCGGGCTATCGCCCGGATTCACGCCCGCCGGGCCAACTATTTTTCCGTCACGGACCGGAGGCTCGAGCCGGTCCATAATCACGGCAGCTTCTTCACCGGCGGCGTGCCGGTCTTCAAAAAGACCGACCTGATCTCGACGCGGCAGCTCGGCGAGGAGGTCGCAGCGGCGTTGGGAAAAAGGGCGGCTGTCCTGCTCCGGGGAAACGGCCAGGTCACCGTGGGCAGGTCGATCGCCGAGGCGGTGATGATGGCGATCTACCTGGAAGAGGCGGCGGATATGCTCCACGGCGCGCTGCAGATCGGCACGCCCGTGCCGCTCTCCGGCGGCGAAGCCGCTCTCAGGCAGGAGGAGACCCTT
>MGSR01000008.1:2109-7898 GCA_001798565.1 Deltaproteobacteria bacterium RIFCSPLOWO2_12_FULL_60_16 | reverse complement strand
AGTAGGCGATCAGTCCGCAAGCGGGAAAGGTCAGGAGCCACGCCATGATGATCTCGCCCGCCACGCCCCAGCGCACGGCGGAGAACCTCTGAATCGAGCCGACCCCCATAATGGAAGTGCCGATGGTATGGGTGGTGCTCAGCGGTATCCCGAAGCGAGAGGCCACTTCGATCACCAGGGCGGCTGAGGTCTCGGCCGAGAATCCGTGGATCGGCTCCAGCTTGGTCAGCCGGATGCCCATGGTCCGGATGATCTTCCAGCCTCCCAAGGCCGTGCCGATTCCCATCGTCGCGGCGCAGAGCAAAATCACCCAGACGGGAACAGCGAACTCCGGCAGGATTCCCCCGAGCACAAGCGCCAGGGTGAAGACACCGATGAATTTCTGCCCGTCATTGCTGCCGTGGCTGAACGCCATAAACGCCGCCGAGAGAACTTGCAACCGACCAAAAAGAATCCGGACTGTCCCTGGGCGGCTCCGGTAAAAGACACGATAGAGCAGCAACATAATTCCCAGACCCCCAAGAAATCCCAGGAAGGTGGAGAAGAGAAGGCCGATAAGGACCTTGCTCCATCCTTCCCACAAGAGCACCGAGGGCCCGGCCGTGGCCAGCCCCGCTCCCGCCAGCCCGGCCACCAAGGCATGGCTCTCGCTGGTGGGCAGCCCTCCCATATAATAGGCGAGGCTGCTCCACAGGACTATTCCGACCATAGCGGCGGCTACTGTCGTCGTGTTGATGATGGAGGCGTCAACGATTCCTTTGCCGATAGTGGCGGCCACCGCCGTGCCCGAAAAGGCCCCTGCAGTATTCAGCAGCGTAGCCATGATCACGGCCCGCTGCGGGGAGAGGACGCGGGTGGAGACGACGGTGGCTATGGAATTCGGCGCGTCGGTCCAGCCGTTGACGAACTCAGCGGCCAGAATTAGCAGAATTACCGGCAGGACCGACCAGAGTTGTTCAGGCATCTACAGTCCGTTGAAAAAGGCCCATCTGCGGTTAAGCCGACACCGGCTCGGAGGCGCGCTTCCCGCCGGAGGCGTCTCTCAAGATCGATGCAATAGAGTCCGGGTACGCTGTACCGTTGATACGGTTGAACCTCCACGTCTGGTGCATCGATCTTTCGATCCGTCCCCGGCGTTCCGCTTCCCAGAGCGAGGGGGCCTGGCGAGCGACCCGAAAGCACCGGTCGTGAAGGTTCGGATTAATCACTGCACTATTGCTTTCGGGGAGCGAACCAGGCCCTCAAGCGACCCTTTTTGACCGGCCTGGAATAGAGTTTTTCAACACCATCTAAGCCGCTGAGTCCGGTGAGGATGAGGAAGCTTAAGTTACTTGCCCATCTCGAAGCTAACCTTGGTATCCGCCTTGGCCTTTACGGTCACCTTCTGGCTTGCCTTGCCCAGGGTCTCGTGCCAGACCTCGACATTGTAGGTGCCGGCCGGTACGTCGGTAAGCTTAAAGCCGCCGCTGTTGTCGGTCACGCTGAAGTAGGGATTCGCCGCCACGAAGAGCCAGGCGTTCATCCAGCCGTGCACGTCGCACTTCAGATTGATCACCTCGGGCTTGTCGACCTTCACCGTGATGGTCTTCTTGAATTTGGGCTGGGCCATGTTGAACGGGCTGTTGGCCTTGCTGTAGCTGTGGACGTTATGGAGAATCCCGTCCGGGTTGAGAATGTCCACCGAAGAGCCCGCCGCCATAGCCAGCACATGGGGCTTATATTCGCAGCCGTTCTGATCCAGCTTCACCTTCTGCGGTTCCATCTTTTTTCCCTTGTTGATGTCGGTGATGGTGACCACGGCGTTGACCAGATTCCCTCCCGAGACGATCAGGCTGGGGTCGGTCTTGCCGCTCTTGGCGCAGACCTCCTTGTCCTTGGTGATTTCCAGCTTCTTCGGCGCCGGGGCCGCTCCCTTGAACTTCACCACGCCGGAGACGCTGCCGCCGTCGCTGACCGCGCCGCCATCGTAAGCAAGCAGGCCGGAGAGCGGCATCGCCGCCAGGACAGCAACCAAAAACGCCGGAAAAACAGTCTTTTTCATATCATCCTCCTGTTCTCATTCTAATAGACGTATAGCACACTAACGCATTCATTCAACGCGATGCGGTGCGGCCGCCCTCGGCCCCGGAACCTCTGCGCCCCAGCATCATAATATAGTCTCTGAGCGCTTCGATCTGCTTATCGTCCTTTCCTCCCAGGACATTATCCGGGCCGCCGGGGTAAAAAGAGGGCATCTTCGTTCCGGGCTGAACCTTTTGCGGATCCTGGAGCCACTTGATGACCCAGTTGGGACTTAATCGGCTCCGCGCCAGGTTCAGGTCCGGCGCCCAGCCCTCCGGCGGACCCTCGGGTTTTCTCTCGCCCTGCTGGTGGCAGCTGAGACAGTTGAAAAAGTCCTTGGAGAAGAGCGCCCGCGCCGCATCCAGATGCTCCTTGGGAACCCTGCGGTCGTCGAAATAGGCGTACGGAATCTCGACTTTGGACAGGCCGTTGAAAAAGCCGATCAACAGGTTCGCCTCCTGGTCGGAAAAGCCGAAAGTAGGCATGCGCACGCTGAACCATGGGCGCACCGGGATCGGCTCTTTCAAGAAGCCGAAGAGCCAGTGGGACTGCACCTTCTCACCCTCGCCGTTGAGCGGCGGCGGGGCCATGGAAGGATTCTCAGCGAAATACTTGCGGATAAAACCCCCCCGATTCTCGATCTCGTGACAGCCGATGCAGTTGTACTGATGCATCAGTCTGCGCCCCTCCGCCACCTGCGCGACCTTTTGGCTTTGGTCCGCCTTGTAGCGGTGCGGCACCTTGGTTTCACGGAAGCCGGCCAGGACCACGCGCAGCGCCTTGATGTCCTCCTCGGCCAAATTGAACTGCGGCATCACCTGATCGACCCGCTCGGTCGCGTATATGCGCGGGGTCTTGAGCTTGTTGAAGGTCCAATCGTCCCAGGTGTGGCGGATATCGGTGCGGTTGCCGAAGAAGAGCTCTTCCAGGGTCTTGGTGCCGAAGGTGGTGAGCTCCACGCCGATGCGCGACTCCTTTTCCATCCCCGGAATATCGTGACAGCCGAAGCAGCCGTATTTGCGCACCAGCCCCTCGCCGCGCTTCGCGTTCTTGGCGTCGTTGAGCCGCTCTTCAAGGCCGGCGATGGTTTCAGCCTTGGCCCCGAGCGTCATCAAATAGGCCGTGATCGCCGCCGTCTCCTGATCGCTCAGCCGCAGGCTCGGCATGCGCGTGGCGGGCGAGAAATCGCGCGGGTTCTTGAGCCAGTAGTAGGTCCAGCGCGGGCCGATCTTAGCGGCGATGTTCTTCAAGTTGGGGATGATCTCCTTCTCTTTTCCCAGAACCGTGGAGGCCTCGCCGTCGGCAAAGCCGTGGCAGCCCCGGCAGCCGAGAGACTCCGCCAGATTCTTCCCTCTGGCCGCCTGCTCTTTATCGCCTTCGCGCAGGCCGGCAGGCTGCGGATGGCCTGCGAGCCATTTTTCCCCCTCTTCCTTGGACACCGACCAGAGAAAAGCCGCGATCGCCACCGCCTCGTCTTCCTTCAAGGAAAAATTCGGCATGCGCGTGTGCGGCCGGTAGTTATGCGGGTTCTCGATCCACCGGACCATCCAGGTCGGATCCACTTTGGCGCTGACCCTTCTCAAACTCGGCCCGACCTTCGGGATATCCTCGTAGCCTTTGACCAGATGGCAGCCGGTGCAGCCGATCTGCTCGAAGAGGCGCTGCCCTTGGGCCATAAGCGGCGCATCCTGGAGCCGCTGGACATCGAGATGGCAGGAGACGCAGCTGGACTGCGCCCTGGCGCCGCGCAGCAGCGGAAACTCCCAGTAATGAACCTCCCCGTGGGCCTGCGCCACGCTGTTCACCGCGGGCCCCTGCCCGTCGTGGCACGCCGTGCAGCCGAACTTTCCCGGCGGATGGGCGTTATCCGCAAGCAGGACCTCGCGGCGCGAATGGGTGCGGAAGGGCTGGGGCTCGTTTTCAAATCCGGGACGATTGATAGCCAGGTGACAGGTCTGGCAGCGGTCCACGCGCGCTACCGGCTCATCGAAGCGGTTGCGATCGAACTCGTCCAGGACGACCTGGCGGATGCTGGGGATCTTATACAACGAGAAAAGCTTCAGGTCCCGAACCTTGAGGGTGGTGCTCGCGTTCTCCATGACCCGCAGCCATTTGTCCCGCTCCGCGGCCATTTTGGCGAGCTGGGTTTCCAGCTCTTTGATACCCGCGCCGAGCTTCTTGATCTCCTCCCTGAGCTGCTCCCGCTTCTGTCTGCCCTTTTCGAGCTCAGGATCCAGCTTGGCCTTCTCCTTTTCCAGCTCCCGAATGGCCTCCTGGTAGGGCCTGGCGTTCCTTCCCTGCTGGACCGCGTGGTCGTGCTCGTACCAGGCCTCCTCGAGCTCGCTCTTGACGAACTTGACCCCCTGATCCAGCTCGGTAAAGCGGACATTGGCGCGCACCTCTTCCGCCTGCAGCGTTTTGAGCTTTTTCGCCAGCTCGCCGCTCTTGAGACTCGCCTGCTCCGCGGAAAGCTTCTTTACCAGCTCCTGATAGGAGGAGTCGGCCTGAAGCTTTTTGTCCTCCTCGTCATAGGCGGCCCTGGCCTTGCGGTAATCCAGCCGGTAGAACTCCGTCTGGATTTTCTTCCAGAGACGCCGGGTGATGTTGTCGTCCCAAAAAGACCACAGGGTCAGCGCCACCAGCAGCGATGTCCCCAAAAGGAAGACGCTGCCGTAGGATTTTTTCTCTTCGTTTTCGTCAAAGCCTCGGACCGCCATCCCCGTCCCCTAAGCCGCTTTTCTCTCCAGCAGCCGTCCCAACGAAAAGACGCCGACACCGATCAGCGTCA
The DNA here is from genome assembly GCA_001798565.1 of Deltaproteobacteria bacterium RIFCSPLOWO2_12_FULL_60_16. GTDB lineage: Bacteria > Desulfobacterota > Binatia > UBA9968 > UBA9968 > UBA9968. The sequence goes on along the minus strand of MGSR01000008.1, from coordinate 3,049 downwards.
GCACGATCTCCTCGGCCATCGAGGCGTTGCGCACGATCCCGGCAAAAAGGGCGTAGCCCACGTCCGCAACTCCCAGCGCCTGGAAAAGCTTGGCAACGTAAAACATCAGATATTAAACCACGGCGTGACCAGGATGTATTTCACATTGAAGGCGAGGCGCAAAAACATCTTGGCGGGAAGCGAGAGCATCATGACGAAGAGCATGGCCGTGATCAGGAATCGCACCAGCCCCCAGCGCTCGAGGAACTCTTTTCCCTTGGCCCGCAGCACCCAGAGATAAAAGGCGACGGTGCTGACGACGAAGTAGCCCCCGATCACGACCGCGCCGCAGGCAGCGGACCACCAGTAATCCCGGAAGCCGAGCAGATACGGGAGATCGACGTTGGTCAACGCCACGACTTTATGCGGGTCCCATCGCTGCCACGGCCAGAACAGGTTCCAGCCGGGGCCGCGGAAAAAGGTCCCGATGATGATCATGCTGACCCAGAGCAGGTGGAATCCGAAAACGAATGTCAGGATCTCGTACTTCCTGGGCTTGAAGCAGTAGTAGCCGTTGCCCTCGGGGTTGATGTCGATGAAAGGGATCACCATCAGCCCGATGATGATCAGCGTCGGCAGCACCACCCCCGCATGCCACGGGTCAAAATAGACCAGCATCTCCTGCAGGCCCAAAAAGTACCAGGGCGCCTTGGAGGGGTTCGGGGTTCGGGTCGGATTGGCCGGCTCCTCCAACGGGGCGTCGATCACGATGGACCACAGAATCAGCACCACCATCACGAACAGCGCGACCAGGAACTCCATGCGCACCAGATGCGGCCAGGTGTGAACCTTGTCGTCCGCCGTGAGAGATTTTTTCTTGTCCAGCGCGGCCTCAGCCATCACGCACTCTTCGAAGTTGCCCTTTGGACGTTCAAACGGTTCCAATCGTTCGACTCGTTCG
>MGSR01000008.1:0-1991 GCA_001798565.1 Deltaproteobacteria bacterium RIFCSPLOWO2_12_FULL_60_16 | reverse complement strand
AAAGCCGTCCCTGCGGATGCGCCAAAAGTGGACCGCCATCAGGATGCTGGCGATCATCGGAATAAAGATGCAGTGGAGGATATAGAAGCGGAGCAGCGTATGCGGCCCGATCTCTCCCCCGCCGAACAGAAACGCGCGCGCATCGTAGACGGGATTGACGCCGACAAAATCCGCGAACGGTCCCTCGTGGCCGAGCATCGGTGAAGCCCGCGCCATGTTGGAGCCCACCGTAACCGCCCAGATGGAGAGCTGATCCCACGGCAGGAGGTAGCCGGTAAAGCTCAAAAGCAGCGTCAGCACCAGGAGCAGGACCCCGACCACCCAGTTGAATTCCCGCGGCGGCTTGTAGGAGCCGGTGAGAAAGACGCGGAACATGTGGAGCCAGACAAAAACCACCATCGCGTGCGCCGCCCAGCGGTGCATGTTGCGCATGAGCATGCCGAAAGGCATGTCGAACTCAAGATACTTCATGTCCGCGTACGCGTATTCGGCCACCGGGCGGTAGTAAAACATGAGGTAGATCCCGGTCACCACGGTGACCAGGAACATGAGAAAGGTGAGCCCGCCCATGCACCAGGTGAAGCGCATCCTCACCCCGTGCCGGCGCACCTTGGCCGGATGGAGATGGAGAAAGACGTTCGCCGTGACCATGAGGACCCGGTTGCGCGGCGTGTCCTCGTAGCCGTGGCGGAAGATCGCCTTCCAGACCTGGTTCTCGACGATATCCCTTTTGAGATCTTCCAGAAACTTGAGGTTCATATTTTTTTTATCCGTCAGACTTTCAGGAGGCTGTCCGGAAACTGCTCGTCCGGCTCGGTGCCGGCGCTCATCTTGAAGACCTTGCTCTTGTCGACCACGAGCTGGCCGTCGTCGCCCACGGCGATCTTGAAGCGGTCCAGCGGCCGCGGGGCCGGCCCTTCGAAGTTGAGGCCGGTCTTGAAAAAGCCGCTGCCGTGACAAGGGCACTTAAATTTGTTTTCCGCCGCGAGCCAGCGGGGCGTGCATCCCAGATGGGTGCACTTGGCGAAAACCGCGTAGAGGCCGGTTTCCTCGCGCACGATCCAGACGCGCTGCTCCTGCTTGTACTTCTCGCTGACCTCTCCGACCGCGTAGTCGGAGGGAAAACCGGCCTTGAAGGTCGCCGGCGGCTGGAACAGGACTCTGGGAAACGCCGAGCGCAGAAAACCGAGCAGGCTGAAACCGGTAAAGATGCCGAATCCGCTCCAGCCCAGACGCGTGAAAAAATCCCGGCGCGACCAGATTCCCCTTTTGCCATCCCCGTCTGCCATATCTCGCTTACCCTTTGAACCAGGTTATCCTTTGACCCAGGTTATCACGGCGCCCCAAACGATGAAGATCAGCCCGCCGAGCATCAGCGCCAGGCCGACCGGGCCGAAGACGAAAGAGAGGCCGGCCCCCAAAATCAGGATGAGAACTCCGCTCCCCAGCGGATTGAACGGACCCGGGGCGGACCTGCCTCCCGTCTCGACTCTCCCATCCCTTTCAAATATCTCCTCGCGGATCAGGGTATAGGCCAGCTCCTTGAGATCTTCCCGTCGCTCCGGTTCCACGCTCTGGATCAGACGGCCGATCTCTTGCGCTAATCTCTCGATCTCTTGGTCTGGCGCTTGATGGCCTGAATTGGGAGTATCTGGAGCCATCTAGATTAGATTTTTGTTATTATAGAAACTACGCTTTGTCAACCATCGGCTCTATTTTCGCCGAGCAAGGGAGCTGCCTTGCGCAAGATCGTTGGCCGAACCGCCGGATTTAAACTTCAAAGATGCGCGGTTCTGCCGACCCCGGGCCTTCTTGTTTCGGCCTCAGACCCGGACGACCCAGACGGCCCGTTGACTAACCCCTGCCCGCGTGTTACACGTAGATACGTGGAAAAGCAAAACGTCACGCTTTCCGTGCCGAAAGACGTCCTCCGCGAGGCCAAGCATCTCGCTGTTGATCGAGGAACTTCTTTATCGGGCTTTCTCGTAGAG
>MGSR01000007.1 GCA_001798565.1 Deltaproteobacteria bacterium RIFCSPLOWO2_12_FULL_60_16 | reverse complement strand
TTTTAACCCCAAAGAGATCGAGGACAGCCCTAAGCGCCATTTGCGATCCGTCCGGCGCGCTCCTTCCAGGAATCACCAGGATCTTGGGGTCGACCTTGGGCAGATCCGCCGGGCCCTTGACCCCCGTGATGTCTCGGATCACGGTGACGCCCGGCTCCGAGCTCCCTCTGAGATAGATCATCTCGGTCAGATCAAACTTCCGGTCCTTGTCTAGAATCTGGAAGATATTCGGGGTAGACGGGATAACAATCCAGCTGAGGCCGTCTCTCTTGGCCACCTTGGAGACATGGTTTAACGCGATCCGCCCTCCCGCCCCAGGCATGTTTTCGACGATGACGTTAGGCGTCCCAGGAATAAAGTTGCCGATGTAGCGCGCGACGAGGCGCGCCTCAGTGTCCACTCCGCCTCCGGGAGGATAGCCGGCGATGATGCGAATGACCTTGCCTTTAAAAAATTCTTGCGCCGAGGCGCCTGACCAAGGGGTCGAAAAGATGAGACCCAACATCACTACGAGCAGGGCTTTCTTCATGGGACTACCTCCTTTTGTTTCTTGTTATCGCAGCTATCGGCCCAGCCACACCTGGCGGTAGAGTGTCTGGACCTCCTTAAGTTCTTTTCCCACCAGGCGGTTCGAAACCTGCAGCTTGAGCCCCCTGGTGAGCCTGGGCGGGTCGGGATCGACATCGACGCGGACCGGGATCCTGCCGCCGTTCTTGACGATAAACTCCTGCCCCTCCTTGGAGGTGATCCAGTGAACATAGAGCTTTGCGGCGTTGGGGTGCGGGGCGTTTTTTGAAATCACCGCCGGCACCACCAGCGTGACGACCGGATTGATGGCGACGAACTCGGTGGGCGCGCCCTTTTTTGCCGCCCGGGCCACCTGATTACCGTAGTTGTTGATAGCGATGGGGCACTCCCCGGCGGAGACCAGGTCCGAGACCAGGCCGTGGCCGTTGCGGATGGCCGGGTGGTTGGCGGCGATTCTCTTAAATAGCTCCAACGCTTTGGCCTTGCCCATGGATTTTTGCAAGCCGACGAACCACTCGAAGTCCGAATCCTCCAGGCAGAGTTTGCCTTTCCATTTGGGGTGGGCGAGGTCTTCGTAGTTTTTCGGGACATCGGCCTTGGCGACCAGACGGCTGTTGTACTGGATGACATTGGTGTTGATGTAGACCGGGCTGGCCATGCCGTCCGGGTCGAGCAGGTCGGGGTTGATGCCGGAAGCGGAGGGCGGCGTCCATTTGAGCACCATGCCGAGATTTTTGATATCCCACGAGCCCGAGGTGATCATGGCGTCGAAGTTATAGGTCTTGGCCTTGGCCTCGGCCAGGACCCTGCTGGCAAGCTTCTCGTCGCTGGAGCGGAAGTAATCGACCTTTACTCCCGGGTACTTCTTCTCAAAAGTGTCAAGGACCGGTTTGGCCTCATCCTCGCGCATGGAGGCATAGAGATTGAGTTTGCCCTCTTTCTTGGCGCCCTCTTCCAAAGCCTTGAGATCCTGCCCAAAGGCCGGGGCAAGACCGGCGGCAAGGGCGAGCAGCACCGACGTGATGGCGAGCGATCTCTTGCGCATGGCGTACTCCTTGTTTGCGCCCGTATATACCCGTTTGCCGGCCGATTGCAACCCTCAGGAGCGCGCGGCTACCATTTTTTTGCCGGATTGGGTATAAGAATGGCTCGACGCGCGGAGAAGGAGAGGAAATTATGAAGACTTTGGGTTTTATCGGAACCGGCGGAATGGGCAGCGGCATGGCCGCCAATCTCATCAAGGCGGGCTATCGGTTGCTGGTGAACGACTTGCGACGCGAGGTGACGCGCAATCTCGAGAGCCGGGGGGCGGAGTTTAAAGAATCCCCCAAGGCGGTGGCCGAAGGCTCCGAGTTGGTGCTTTCCATGCTGCCCTACAACGAGGCGGTGCAGGAGGTCGGTCTGGGCAAGGGCGGCCTTCATGAGGCGACTCGGGGGGCCAAGCTTTGGATCGATTGCAGCAGCATCGACAAGAAGACGATTTTGGAGGTCGACCGGCAGCTCAAGGGCAAAGGCTGGAGGATCCTCGACGCCTCGGCCGGCGGGGTAGAGGAGCAGGCGGCCGCAGGCGCTCTCTCGCTCTGGGTCTCAGGGCCGAAGGAGCTTTTCGAACCGCACCGGCCCGTCTTCCAAGCGATGGGCAAGACTATCCTCCACGTGGGAGAGTTGGGCAACGCCAAGCTGGTGAAGAATGCCATGGCGATGTGGGCCGCGATCGAGCACATGGGGTTGGTCGAGGTCATGAGCTGGCTCAAGAAGGGGGGAGTCTCGGAAGAGACCTTTCAGACGGTGATGCTGAGCTCGCAGCAAAGGTCGGAAGCGATCGAGAGGATTTTGCAGACCCTGGTGAGCCGAAAGTTCAAGCCGCGCAAGTCCTGGATGCCCAAGGACGTCGGCTTCGGGCTGGAGATGGCGCGCGAGATGGAGGTGCCGGTCCCATTCAGCGCGCTCACTTACCAGCTCTTCTCGGTAGCGCAGGCGAACGGCCTGGACGGCTACGAGGCGACCGGCATTGCGTACCACGTTTATGCATTGATCACGGGACAAAAAAAGTAAAAAGGGTATGGTTCCCCCGGAGCGGATTTCTCGTTTCCTGAGCTTTCTCTTGCGCCATCGTCCCGATGACTACCCGCTGCGGTTCGACCGGCAGGGTTATGTTCCGTGGGAGGAGCTTATCGAGACGGTTCAGGAGCGCTTCCAGGAAATCACGGCTGAAGAGGTCCGCAGAGTCGTAGAGGGTTCGGACAAGAAACGCTTTGAGCTCAAAGAAGGCAAGGTGCGCGCCACTTACGGCCATTCGTTCCCCGTGGAGCTGGGCCTGGAGGGCGTGGAACCGCCGGCGCCGCTCTATCACGGCACGGCGCGGGATCTGGTCGAGACGATCTTGCGCGAAGGGCTCAAGCCGCGCGGCAGACAGTACGTGCATCTCAGCGCCTCGGTCGAGGAAGCCGCGGCGGTGGGAAAAAGGCGGGACCCTGCGCCGACCGTTCTGGTAGTGGACTCCAAAGCCGCCCATGCGAGCGGGGTGCTCTTTTACTCCTCCGGCCCTCTGTTTCTCGCCAAAGAGATCCCGCCTGAATTTCTCTCGCTGTGGGAAAAATGAAAAGGACCGAGACTCTCCTCATCGGGCTCGCCATCGTTGTTGTCGCCTACCTCACTTTGATCCCGCTCGTCATGCTGCTCTACGGCAGCTTCAACAGCAGCCCGCCCGGAGTGCCCGGTCGTTTTACCTGGGACAACTACGCGGGTCTCTTCAGAGGCTCGCAGATGATCGTCGCCTTTAAGAACTCCGTCATTTTCAGTATCGGGACCAGCCTGGTCGCTTTCGTCGGCGGGGTGTGCCTCGCCTGGATGACGGAGCGCACCAACATGCCGCTGAAGAAAGCGATCTACGCCTCGGTCCTCGCGCCCCTGATTGTTCCCGGACTGCTGACGACGATCGGTTGGATCATGTTGTTTAGCCGGCGGGCCGGCTTGTTGAACTTGATCGCGACGCAGTACTTGGGCTTCGAGCGCCCCATAGAGATTTACAACATGGTCGGGATGATCTGGATCCTCGGCAGCGACCAGATCCCGCTCGCCTTTCTCCTGCTCACCGCCGCCTTCCGCTCCATGGATCCGGCGCTGGAAGAGGCCGCAATTATCGCGGGCACAGGGATTGTACGCACCACCTTCCAGGTCACGTTCAGGATACTCTCGCCGGCGATCCTGGCCGTGTGGATCATCAGTTTTGTCCGCGCCATAGAGAACTTCGAGGTGCCGGCCCTGATCGGCATCCCGGCGGGCATTCTGGTCTTCGCCACGGAGGTCTATCTGGCGACCCACAAGGTGCCGACCGACTTCGGCCTCGCCAGCACCTTCGCCGTCGTCTATCTCGCGATCACCGCAGTCGGGATTTTCATTTATCTCAGGGCGACCGCGGTCTCGGAGCGCTTCACGACGGTGACCGGGAAGGGTTACCGTCCCGCGGCCTTCGACCTGGGCGCGTGGAGATATCCGCTCTCCCTTCTGACCTTGGTCCTGGCGTTTATCATCTTCATCCTGCCGGTGCTGTCCGTGCTCTGGTCCTCTTTTCTTCCCTTCTACATGGCGCCGTCCCAGGAGGCCCTGGCGAGCCTGACCTTGGATAACTACCGCAGGCTGGCGCATTTGCCGCTCATCCACCGCGCTTTTTGGAATAGTTTCTTCCTGGGCATTTCGAGCTCTACGCTGGTCATGCTGCTCACCGCCTTCATGGCCTGGATCGTCGTGCGCACGCAGTGGCCCGGCAAGGGGCTCCTGGATTTTCTTGCCTTCAGCCCGATCGCGGTTCCCGGCCTGGTCCTGGGGATCGCGATCCTTTGGCTTTATCTTACGCTGCCGGTGCCGATTTACGGCACCATCTGGATTCTGCTGATCGCCTATGTCATCAAGTATCTTCCCTATGGGATGAGGGCCTGCTCCTCCTCCATGCATCAGATTCAGAAAGAGCTGGAGGAGGCCTCGGAGATGAGCGGCGCCTCCTGGGCCTACACCTTTGTGCGCGTGATCCTGCCGCTACTGGTCCCAGGCTTTGTTGCCGGCTGGATCTACGTGATTACTCACTCCTTTCGCGAGCTTTCCACATCGATCATGCTTTACCGCAGCGGCACAGAGGTGCTCTCCGTGGTCATCTTCGAGCTATGGGATGCGGGTCAGTACCCGGAGCTCTCCGCGCTCGGAATGACTCTGGTCGTCATTCTGGTGGCGATAAGCTTGCTGGCGCGCTGGATCGGGACCAAGTTTGCCGTGCAGCAGCTCTAAGGCAGCTTGACTTCAACATTAAAAAGGCGTTATAAATAGCGATCTTATGGCTAACTGCCGGATAAGTTACCCTATCGGGCATGAGCGAGCCCGGCGCTATTTCGATAACAGACGGTCTGGTCGCCCGGAGCAGCGAGGGGATGGCCACAGGGAGAGATGAAAAGTCACCTTAGGGATCTGTTAGCTCAAGCCATTGACAAAACGGTAAGGGGGGGAGAGCTGAGGACAACAGACCTCCCCCCTTTGCTTCTTGAGCCGCCGAAGCAAAGAGAGTTCGGTGATGTGGCGAGCAACGTCGCGCTTGTCCTGGCCAGGAGGCTCGGCAAGCCTCCGCGCGCCATCGCCGAGGCGATCCTTAGGAACCTGGAAGACCGTGAGGGGATACTGGCGCGCGCGGAGATCGCCGGCCCGGGCTTTCTGAATTTTTCCTTCTCTCCAAAGTTTTGTTATCAGCGCCTGCGCGCGCTCGAGGAAGGTAAGAACGGGGATCTCGATTTGGGCAAAGGACAGAGAGTCCAGGTGGAGTTTGCCAGCGTCAATCCTACGGGCCCGCTCCATGTGGGGCATGGCCGGGTGGCGGTTTTTGGCGATGTGCTGGCGCGCCTCCATGCCGCGACCGGATTCCAGGCGGAACGGGAATACTACATCAACGATGCGGGAAAGCAGATAGAGAATTTGGGCCTGTCCATTTATGTGCGCTATCGCGAGCAGCACGGGGAATCGATCCAGTTTCCGGAGCACGGCTACCCGGGAGGCTATGTGAGGGAGCTGGCGACGGAGGCGAAGCGGCGCTGGGGCGAGAGGTTTCTGTCGGAGGAGAAAGGCGCCGCGGTGGCTGCCCTGAGCCGGTACGGCTGCGAGGCGATGCTGGGCGCGATTCGCGACGATCTCGGCGCTTTCGGCATCACCTTCGACTCGTACGCGAGCGAGCGGAGCCTGAGGGCGACGGGCGAGGTGGACGGCACGCTGGAGCTTTTGCGCTCGCGCGGGCTGATCTACTCCCGCGAGGGCGCCCAATGGTTCAAGTCTCAAGCGTACGGGGACGACAAGGACCGGACCGTGGTCAAGAGCGACGGCGAGCTCACCTATTTTGCCAGCGACATCGCCTATCATCGAAACAAGTTCGCGCGCGGCTTCAAGAAGCTGATCAACGTTTGGGGCGCGGACCATCACGGCTACATCCGGCGTTTGAAGGCGGCGGTTAAGGCCCTCGACTACGATCCCGAGCTCCTCCACGTGGTTCTGGTGCAGATGGTCCAGCTCACGCGCGGCGGCGAGCCCGTGCGCATGGGTAAGCGCTCGGGCGAGTTCGTTTCCTTAGGCGAGGTCCTGGAGGAGGTGGGAAAGGATGCCGCGCGGTTTTTTTTCCTCATGCGCAAGGCGGACAGCCATCTCGATTTCGATCTGGAACTGGCCAAAAAGGAATCCAGCGAGAATCCGGTCTTTTACGTGCAGTACGCCCACGCCCGCGTGGCCAGCATCTTCGAGCAGGCGCGGCACGCGGGAGTCGCGGTGGATGACCTGAAGCCGGCGGATGTGGACTGCAAACGGCTCGCGCTGGCGGAAGAGATAGATCTGATCAAGCGCGTCCTCCAATACCCCGAGGTGCTCGAGGAGAGCGTCCGGGAGTTGGAGCCGCATCGGATGGTTTTTTACCTCTTGGAGCTCGCCGGAGAATTCCACCGTTATTATAATCGCGTCCGGGTGATCTCGGACGATCTCGCTCTCACGCGGGCGCGTTTGCTGCTGGTGCGTAGTGTGCAAAAAATCATTCGCGGGGGGCTGGCCCTGTTGGGGATAGAGGCTCCTGTAAAGATGGCGTCGCGCGGCGCGGAAGCGCTGGCGGCGGGGCAGTAGGACTATGGCAGAGAACCGGAAAGGAAGAGGTCAAGGATTGTATTACTGGACGCGCGGGCAACTGCTCGGCCTGGCGATAGCGTTTGCGGCTGCGTCGGCGCTGGTCTTTTTTCTCGGGATCGTGATCGGCCAGGGGATCGAGGAGCGCAAGCTGCTGAAAAAAGAGGAGCCGCTTATTAAGATTCCCGCCCAGCCTTTGTCGCAAGGCGGCGGGACTGCCACTGCGGGCAAGGAGGAGATGACCTTCTACGAGGAGCTGGCCAAGAAGGGCCCATCGGTTCCCCCGGCGACCCGCCTCGAGCCGGCCAAGGAGACCAAGTCCGCTGAGAAAGCGGCGAAGCCGGCAACCAAGGAGACGAAAGCGCCGGCTCAGGAGATGAAGGTTGCGCCCGCCGAGAAGGTAAAGACAGCGGAGAAGGTCAAAGAGAAAAGGGTGGCGGAAAAATCGGCTCCGGGGGCGGCAACAAGAGAAGCGCCCGCGAAAAAGGCCGCCGAGCCGAAGGAGAGCGCAACCGGCGTGGAGCCGCGAGAGAAGGTCTGGGCCGTGCAAGTCAACGCCTTTCCTTTTGAACGGGATGCGAAAGGCCTGGCCAAGAAGCTCAGGGATAAGGGGTATGATGCCTACGTGGTGCCGACCAACATCAAGGGCAAAGACTGGTATCGCGTGCGCGTGGGCCGCTTCGGCACGCAAGAAGAGGCGAAGACGCTCCAGGAAACGTTAAAGACGAGGGAAAAGTTTAGCAAGTCTATAACCACAAGCCGCTAGTTGGTTACTAGTTACTAGTGTAATAGTTGCTGGTTAACTAATTTTTTCAAAACCAATAACTAATAACCGGTAACTAATAACCACGGAGTATTTTATGGACATTCGGGAAGCGATTGAGAAATTGGTCAATCGGGTCGATCTCTCCGAGCAGGAAACCATAGAGGTCATGAATCAGATCATGACCGGGGAGGCCACCCCCCTGCAGGTGGCCTCTTTTCTCACCGCGTTGCGGATGAAGGGCGAAACCATGCCGGAGATCACCGGAGCGGCGCGGGTCATGAGGGAGAAGGCGCATCGCGTCAAGGTCAAGGCCGATCCCGTCCTCGACGTCGTCGGGACCGGAGGAGATCAGAAAGGGACCATTAATATCTCCACCGCGTCGGCGTTTGTCGTGGCGGGCGCGGGGATCACCGTGGCGAAGCATGGCAACCGCTCGGTCTCCAGTAAGTCCGGGAGCGCCGATGTGCTGGCGGCCTTGGGGGTCAAGATCGATGCCTCCAAGGAGCGGGTCGAGGAGTGCCTGGAAAAAATCGGCATAGGCTTTCTCTTCGCGCCGCTGCTGCACGAGGCCATGAAGTACGCCGTGCAGCCGAGGCGTGAAATCGGCATCAGAACCGTCTTCAACCTCCTCGGCCCGCTCACCAACCCGGCGGGGGCAACCCATCAGCTCACCGGGATTTATGACGGAGGGCTCACCGAATTGATCACCCAGGTCTTGAGAAACCTGGGAACCGTCAGGGCCATGGTGGTCCACGGCATGGAGGGGCTGGACGAGATCTCTGTGTGCGGGCCGACCAAGATTTCCGAGCTGCGCGACGGCCAGATCCGCAATTATACTCTTACGCCGGAGGAGGTGGGGCTCAAGCGCTGCCGGTTGGAGGAGATACAGGGGGGAAATCCGGAGCAGTGCGCCGATGCCTTGAGGGCGGTCCTGCGCGGCGAGAAAGGGGCCAAGCGGGACGTGGTATTGTTGAATAGCGGCGCCGCCCTTTATGTCAGCGGAGCGGCAGGCTCCGTAAGCGAAGGCATGCGTTTGGCCGCGCAATCGATCGATTCCGGCAAGGCCCAGGCAAAGCTCGAGCAGCTGGTTCGGATGACGAACGCAGTTTGATAACCGTTAATCGTTATTCGTATATTCGTTAGTCGATTTTGGACTCCGAGTTAACGAGTAACCAATAACCAGTAACGAATAACTAAGATGTTTCTCGATACCATCGCGGAGCATGTGCGCGACGTCGTAGGGCGCAGGCGGCGCGTGACGCCCGTCTCGGCGCTGCAAGAGCGAGCGTTGTTTGCTCAGCCGCGCAGGGGCTTCAGGAAAAGTCTCGAGGGCGGGTCGCGCCGCATCATCGCCGAGGTCAAGCGGGCCTCGCCGTCGCAGGGACTCCTGCGTGAAGAATTCGACCCCGTCGGCATCGCGAGGGATTTCTTTGCCAACGGCGCGAGCGCCCTTTCGGTTCTCACCGAAGAGCGCTTCTTCCAGGGGAGCCTTTCTTATTTGGAGCGGATTCGACAAGAGGTGCCGATCCCTCTTCTGCGCAAGGATTTTGTTTTGGACGGTTACCAGCTCCTGGAGGCGAAGAGTTTCGGCGCCGACGCAGTGCTGTTGATCGTGGCGCTTCTCGATCCGGCGCTGCTCCAGGAGCTTAAGGATCAGGCGGGGTCGCTATCTCTGGACGCCCTGGTCGAGGTCCATACCGAGGCGGAGCTGGAATGCGCGCTCCATGCGGGGGCGGTCTTGATCGGCATCAACAACCGGGATCTGAAAACTTTTGACGTGAGGTTGGAGACCACGGAGCGTTTGCTGCCCCGGATTCCCGCCGGCGCCCTGGTGGTGTGCGAGAGCGGGATCGACAACCCGCAGCAGATCCGGCGATTGGAAGCGCTCGGGGCGCATGTCTTTTTGGTCGGGGAGGCGCTCATGAGGGCGCCGGACCCGGGAGCGAAGCTTAAGGAACTTTTGGCGTGACTCGTTATTCGTATATTCGTTAATCGATTTTGGAGTTCGAGTTAACGAGTAACGAGTAACCAGTAACGGATAACGAACAATGGTCAAGGTCAAGGTTTGCGGGATCACGAATTTGACGGACGCGCTGAAGGCGGTGGATCTCGGCGCCGATCTGTTGGGGTTTAACTTCTATCCGCC
>MGSR01000006.1:8224-9549 GCA_001798565.1 Deltaproteobacteria bacterium RIFCSPLOWO2_12_FULL_60_16 | reverse complement strand
TCCCATCTCCGCATATTTCTTCGACAGATGAGGAAAAAAGTCGATCACGGTTTGAAAGCCTGTGAGAAAAAGCATGGGGATGCCGACCATGAGCGGGAAGAGGCGCGGGGTTCGACTGTAGCTGAAGCCTTGCCAGACATAGCCCAGCGCGAACAGGAACAGAGCGATGTTCAGTATCTTGCCGCCCCACTTCATCTTGTCACCCCTGCCGCGGCTTTCATTCTTTTCCTGTAGATCACCGGCGCCGCTATCGTCAGGACGATGATGGCGATCAGAAACATGCTGATGGGCCTGAGAAAGAAGAGCCCGCCGTAGAGCTTCAAAGACATGTGCAGGTAGCGCTCCACAATGCCGCCCAGCACCACCCCGATGATCAGGGGGGCTCTGGGATAGCCCGTGCGCCGCATCATGTAGCCCAAAAATCCCAGACCCACGGCAAGAAAGACATTCTCGATCTCGTTGCCGTAGAGGTACGCCCCGACCAGGCAGACCGCCATGATCGTCGGCGCCAAAACGTAGACCGGAAGGAAGCTGAGTCTGGCGATAGGGGCGCAGAAGAGCAGGCCGATGGCTGTCGTCAGGAGATTGGCAACAGCCAAGATCCATGCAATAGCAAAGGTGTATTTAAGGCCCGTGGTGAGCATGTCCGGCCCCGGGGTGAGTCCCACCATGACGAAGGCGCCGAGAAGGATGGCCATACCGGCGCCCCCGGGGATTCCGAGCGCAATCGTCGGGATAAGGTCCCCTCCCTCTTTCGAGTTGTTCGCGCTCTCAGGGGCGATAATCCCGTCGACCGCCCCCTGCCCGAACTGATCCTTCTCTTTGGAGGTGTTCGCCGCAAGGCCATAGGCGGCCAGGTTGGCAACGGTTCCCCCCAAACCCGGAAGGACGCCGATCACCGCTCCGACAGCGCTGCCCTGAAGCAGGATTCCCCAGTGCTGAAAGGTGTCCTTGATTCCCTGCCAGATAAGGCCCCATTGGGAGCCTTTCAACTCGATCCGGGAGATAGAGCCCCCTTTGGCCATCAGCATGGCCACCTCGGGAAAAGCGAAGAGACCGACCACGATCGGGATGAGCGAGATCCCGTCCCACAGGTAGAGCTGGCCGAAGGTAAAGCGGGGCACGCTCGTCATCGGATCAAGACCGATAAAAGCGATCATCAGGCCGATTCCGCCCGAGATCAGCGCCTTGATCAGGGATCCTCCTCCCAAGACCACGATGAAGGCGAGACCGACGAAGGCGGTGATGAAGTATTCCGGAGAGGCGAGCGCCATCAGTGTTATCTTCATGATGGGAATGAAGCCGACCAGGACCACAAAACCGAA
>MGSR01000006.1:2968-8208 GCA_001798565.1 Deltaproteobacteria bacterium RIFCSPLOWO2_12_FULL_60_16 | reverse complement strand
GAGCTTGTGGCCGAGATGCTCAGCGCGCGCGCCGCCTCGCCTTTCTGCGCCATGGGATAGCCGTCCCAGCAGGTCGCTATCGCCTGGCCGGTTCCCGGCGTATTGATCAGGATCGCGCTTATGGAGCCGGCGTATTCCACCGCCACGTGCGCGCCCAGCAAGAGCGCCATCGCGGTCACGGGCTCCATGCCGAGGACGAAAGGGAGCAAGACCGCCAGGGCCGTCTGTCCAGAGAGGCCGGGTATCGCCCCGAAGACCATCCCGACAGAAATCCCCAGGAACATAAAGAGCATGCTCTTTATAGTGAAGAGCATCGCCATGCCTTCGAGGGCCGCATCGATCATGGAAGAGATCTCCCCTCCACCTATCTTGCCTGCTTGGCGATCTCGCGCACCAATGGCTGAATTTTTTGCTCGCCGACTTTCAAGATCTCTCGCACCAGCCTATCCACTTCCTCGCCCTTGAGAGGGTCGACGGGCCGCTTCGCCTTGTTGGCGTATTCCAGGAACTCGCGGTCGTCGACGATCTTGTCAAAAGTCCGCCTGAGAAAATTGAGACGCGAGGGAGCGATATCCGGAGGAGCGAAAAAGAGCCGGTCAACCACGAAGATATTGGTCATGGCCAAAGCAATCTCCCTGGCCTCCGGCGTCTCCGCAAGCTCTATCGCCGTCGGGACATTGGGAAGCTCGGGGTCCCGCTTGTAGGCGAGGGTCAACACCGGTATCAGATCTCCGGACTTGAAGAGGGGCATCAGGCTGCTCGCCTGCACCTGGACGCCGTCGACCTCACCCCGGACCGCCGCCAGGTTTGCCTCGCGTGATCCGGAATAGCCGGTGATGGGATCGGTTTTGTAGCCGAAATAGCTGGCGATGATCGCCGTGGTGTAGTAATCATCGCTCCCCACCCCTGAGAATCCCAGCTTGATCGGCCGCCCCGCCTTCTTGAGATCCTGGAAAGACTTGAGTGGCCCCCTGTTCGAGAGCGCCAGCACCTGGCTTTCGTAAGCGATCCTGCCGAGATAATTCATTTTTCTAAGATCGAACTGGACGCCCTCGAGCCCGCTCCATACCGAAAAGATCATTCCGGCGCCGGTCGTGAAGCCGATAGTCAGCCCGTCGGGCCTTGCGGTATAGACCTGATTTCTGCCTCTCAGGCCGCCGGCTCCGGTGATGTTCTGGACGATGATATTGACGCCTGGAATGTGCTTCTTGAAAAACGGGGCAACCAGCCGGGCGTAGATATCGAATCCTCCCCCAGCGCCATGCGGGACGATCAAGTTTATGGTCTTGTCATGGTACCATTTGAGCTGCTCCGCCTCCGTCTGTCCCCAGAGAGACGGGGGATAGACCATCGACAACGGCAGCAGGGAGACGGCAACGAAAAATAAAAAAAATCGCTTCAGCTTCATTTTTCCACCCTCCTTCGTAGTCGGTGAACTCCGCAAACGTTGTGCCAACGAAAATCCCAGCCGATGCGGCAAAATGGGGCCGTTCTTTCGCATAATTGACGAAAGGCAGAGCGGTTTTTTCATGTTTGAAAAAGGAAAGGCACAAACCCGCGAAATGCAGCCGCTGCCCTGATTGCAAGGCTGGGGCTTGACAGGAAAGGGAAAAATCCGTCATCTAAGAGCGATGGACAGCTATCCGCGACTGCGTCCGGTCGAGGCCTTTCCGATTCAGCAGGAGGGAAGGACTCTGATTTGCCTGAGGGACCCGCAGCAGCTGGCGAACACCGTGGTGGTATCGCCCGCCGCTTACTTCGTCCTGTCTCACTTTGACGGCAAACATTCGCCGGTCGATATTCAGGAGTCCTACTCCCGGCAGTTCGGCGATATCCTGTTCAGTGAAGATCTCAACAGGATCATCGAGATGCTGGACCATCACTACTATCTCTACAGCGGGCGCTTTCTCGATCACCAGAAAAAGGTCTTTGACGATTTTCAGCGGCTGGTTACCCGTCCGCCAGCTCATGCCGGCACGGTTTACAAAGAAGATCCTGCGGGTCTGCTGGGCCAGATCGAGAGCCATTTCGAGGCGCCCCGCGGTCCGGGCAGCCCCCAATGGGGCCAAGCCGCGCCGACGCCGAGGGCGATAGTGGCTCCCCACATCGACTTCCATCGCGGCGGACCGTCCTATGCCTGGGCGTACAAGGGACTGGCCGAGAGTCCGGGCGCGGATCTCTACATCCTCCTCGGCACCTCCCACTGCGGCGGAGAAAATCCCTTCACGGCCACGCTCAAGGATTTTTCCACCCCTCTGGGCGCGGTGGAGACCGACAAGGAGTTCGTGCGCGAGCTCGCGAAAAGCTACCCGGGGGATCTCTTTGCGGAGGAGCACCTGCACCGCACGGAGCACTCGCTGGAGTTTCAGGTGGTCTATCTGAAATACATCGCCGCCCTGCAGGCGGAGCGAACGGGAAAGGCCAGACCCTTCAAGATCGTTCCCATTCTGGTCTCGTCCTTTCACTCTATGGTGCAGAGCCGCACCCCGCCGGAAAAGAATCCTCAGATCGGGAGTTTTCTCAACGCGCTGCGCCGTCTAGCGCAGAAGGAGACAAGACAGGTCTGCTTCGTCGCCGGCGTGGACCTCGCCCACGTGGGGATGCAGTTCGGCGACCCGGAGCCGCTGACGCCTGAATTTCTCCGCTGGGTGGAAGAGGAAGACCAGCGCCTGGTGGACAAGCTCGCCTCTCTAGACGCGCCGGGGTTCTTTGCGGAGATCGCCAAGGACCAGGACCGGAGACGCATTTGCGGCTTCTCGCCGCTTTATTCACTGATTCACGTGCTGGACGGCAGCCGCGGAAAGTGCCTGAAGTACGATCAGGCCTTCACGGCCGAGACCGGCTCGGCGGTGACCTTCACCAGCATGGTGTTTGATTGATGATAAGACCCCAGAGAGCCAACCGGCTCACAGGCCGAAGATTTTGCGGAACTCGCGCGCGTAATCATCGAGCCTCAGGTACACCTCCTTCGGCACCGCCTTTAGATTCAGCTTGCTCTGCTCCATCTTGGGCGCCAGCGGCTCGACATCGCTTCGCGCCGGGATGCGCCGCATCCCCCGAATCATCTGCTGCCCTTTCTTGCTGAGCGCGAAATCAATGAGGAGCCTGGCGGCGTTGGGATGGTTCGGTTTGGCGCTGAGACCGATGCCGTTGACCGTTGCGACGATTGGGGCGAAGGTGTCAACCCACTCCACCGGCGCGCCGTCCTTTTTCATCCGCTCGATGCGGAAATTGTAGGCCCAGCCCAAGGGCGCTTCTCCGGCGGCAAGCAGCTGCGCGACCAGTCCATGGCCCCGGCGCCACTGGATATCCTGCCGCGCAAGCGCCTCCATATATTTGACGGCTTTCTCCCGGCCCCAAACCGTGATCAGCGTCCCGAACCAATCATAGTCTGTGGAGTCCATCAGTATTTTTCCTTTCCACTTCGGATCGAGAAGATCGCTGTACGTTTTCGGCGCGTCCTTTGGCGCGACCAACGCGGTGTTGTAGGCCAAAACCAGGTTGTTCACGTAAATTGCCGTCCAGTAGCCCTGGGAATCTTTAAACTCGCTCATGTAGGCAGTTCTCTCCGGGAATTGATAAGGCGCCATGAGGTCCCGGTCGACGAGAGTCGAGATGGCGCTGGTAGCAATCGAGTCGAAGGCCCACTTCCCCGCGCGGACCTCGCTCAAGATGCGGGTCATCAACTGCTCTTCGCCCGCCCGCACCAGATCTGCCTTGAGGAACGGATATTCTTTCATGAAGGCATCCAGCAAAGGCTTTGAGGTATCGATCGCCATGGAAGTATACCAAACGACCCTCCCTTCTTTTTTGGCGCCGTCCATCAGTTTTTTCGTGTGCTCCGATTGAGCTTGAAGGCGTCCATGGGGCAGCAAGACGATAGCGATGAGCACGATCGATAAGAAACGTAGGCAGTTTTTCATATGATCCCTCCGTATCCCGTGAGTCTGAAAACTCCCGTATATTATGACGCCCTGCCGAACCTGTGCTCCGGTGGTTCGAATCACTTCTGCGGTAGAAGGACCTCTTTAAGCCTCGATATCTGCGCAGGCTGCAACTTAAAGAAGCTGGCAACGGTTTTCTCCACGTCCGCGCCTGACAGGGGATTGATGGCCAGTCCGGCCTTATTGGTCTCCGCCAGCAAACCCGGATCCTTCGTCACTGCCGTAAATCCCTTGCGCAGGAGTTCCACTCTGTCTTTAGGAATTCCAGGGGGCAACGCGTAAACGCGCAGAACCGCGCCGGGATTGTGGACGGCCGCCTCAAGCAGCATGCGCCCGTCATCGGTCTTCGCGTACTCTACGGCGTTCGGGACATTAGGCATATCCGGATGCCTTTTCGGATTGAGCTGCAACACCACGTTGACATTCCCGGATTCCAGGCCTTTACGCCAGGTCACCTTGATGGACTCCCAGGTCCAGCAGCCTCCGGCGATCTCCCCCCCTTCCGCCGCCAGGCGGATCTGGGAAGTGCCCTTGTAGCCTTCAATGAGCTGAATGGGCAGTCTGAGGGCTACCTTGAGAATCCTCGGGGTATCGGAGTCATTGGCCCCGGGCGCTTCTCCGCCGATCTTGACCGGCTCCTTAGCCGCAAACCATTGTTCCAGGCTGGTAATTCCGCTCGCCTTGGTAAGGGCGCAGGCGGTGGAGTCCTGGACCGGCACTCCGAGCCACTCAAACCTGCGCGCGTCAAACTCAATGCCCTTGCTGCCGTAAATCTGCTGCAGGATTAACGTCCCGATAAAATTGCCAATGGTGAGTCCATCCGGCTTGGCGCGGTAAAGATGATTAGCGGCGAGAAGGCTTCCCGCGCCCCCCATGTTCTCGACGATGATGGCGGGGTTGCCTGGGATATGCTTGCCCATGTGCCGGGCAATGATCCGGGCGTAGGTGTCAAACCCGCCTCCGGCGGCGAAGCCGACGATAATCCGGATGGTCTTGTCCTTGTAAAATTCCTGGCCGGAAACTTGCCTTGGGGCGCCGGCGACAAGGCAAACCAGGACAAGAAAAGTAACTGCGCACGAAGATTTCGTATTCATAGAGCCCTCCTCTGTGGATACTATTTTAGGTTCCTCGTTCTCCTCTGGATCGGGAGCTTAGGCGAAAGGCGGGTAAGGATCAATACATGTGCGTCCCGCCGTCGACGTTGATCGTCTGGCCGGTCATGAAGTCGCTGTCGTCGGACGAGAGAAAGATCACCGTGCCCACTAGGTCCTGTGGATACTGGTCCCTTTGAAAAGC
>MGSR01000006.1:0-2836 GCA_001798565.1 Deltaproteobacteria bacterium RIFCSPLOWO2_12_FULL_60_16 | reverse complement strand
GGTAAATCCGATCACGCCGGCCTTGGAGGTGACGTAGTGGAGGAAAAAGGGCGTCCCGCCGAGCGCGGTTCCCGAGGAGATGTTGATGATTTTTCCTTTGCCCTGCTTTTTCATCGCGGGATAGACCGCCTGGACGCAGAGAAACAGCCCCTTCACGTTGACCGCCATGACCTTGTCCCACTCTTCCACCGTGATCTCGGCAAAGGGCTTTTTCTTGATGGCGCTGTAAAGCGCGGCGTTGTTGACCAGAATATCGATGCGGCCGTATCGCTTTACCGCCGCCTCCGCCATCGCGCGGGTCTTCCCGGGAGAAGTGACATCGACGGGAACGGCGTACGCATCGCCGTCCAGCCGCCTGATCTCGGCCGCCACCTGCTCCGCCTCCTGATCCTGAATATCCGCCACCACCACCCTGGCCCCCTCTTTTGCCAGCCCCATGGCATAGGCGCGGCCGATTCCGATTCCGCCTCCGGTGACGATAGCCACTTTATCCTTCAAGCGCATAATCGCTCCCCCACTTAAATTTCCAGCCGGTAAAACTCCTTGGGATTCTCGTAGAGGATCAGCCGCTTCTCCTGGTCGCTCAGGTCGGTGCGCTCGAGGAATTCGGGGATATCGCGCTTGAACATCTCGGGCAGCCGCTCGTGCGGATAATCCGACGGCCACATGACGCAGCGCGGGTTGAACTGCCGGAGCACCTGTGTCAGCGCCTTTTCTTCGACTTCGCACGTCGTCCAGACCTGGCCCGAGCGGATATAATCGCTCGGTTTCTTTTTTAACAGCGGCGCGCCCCGGCGATGCGGCTTCTCGAACTCCTCGTCCATCCGGTCCATCATGTAGGGCAGCCAGCCCGAGCCGGCTTCGAGAAAGGCGACCCTGAGCCGCGGGAAGCGCTCGAAGAGCCCTTCGAAGATCATATGGGTGAACTGGATCAGGATGGCGAAGGGATGCTCCAGCGTGTGGACCTGAATGAACTTGTCGAAATAGTCGAAGCCCATCCCCCGGCTCGGCGCCCCGTGGATGGCGAGCGGCATATCGAGCCTCTCCGCCTCCCGGAAGATCGGGTCGAAGTCCCGGTGGCCGTAACCCTTGTGCAGGACGGTCACCGCCGGTAAGAGGCCGGCAACCAACCCCATCTCCTTCGCTCTCTTGAGCTCCCGGGCCGCCTCCGCGGGCTCCTGGACAGGCAGGAGCGCAACCGCCTTGAGGCGCGGGTTCCCGCGCGTGAACTTTTCATAGATCCAGCTGTTGTAGGCGCGAGCGAGGGCGCAGGCCCATTCGTGATCCTGGCTGAGACCCAGGGCGAGCCCGCCGGTCGGGTAGAGCACGCTCATCTGGATGCCGAGCTCGTCGAGAAATTCGAGCCAGCGCTTTGCCGGCGTCTCCTGGTCTTTTCCCGGCACGCTGGAGCCGCGATGCCAGCCGTCCAAAGAAGGGAAGTAGCCGTAGGTCTCCATTCTGGGCATGCCGCGGTAGCGCCCTTCGAGAAAGTCGTGCAGCTCGGTGTCCTTCTCCAGCACATGCCCGTCCGCGTCGATAATCGGATAGCCGGTCTTCATCGCGCCGGTTCCTCCCGGTTCTTTACATCTTTCATGATTCCGCTTTCATCCTTCAGGAGAGCCCGTACAGCGCCCGGGCATTGTCGCTCAAGATCTTCCGCTTCACTTCGGGTGATAGGTCCGTCCTCGCCTTGAATATCTTGATGGCGTCGACGTCGCTGGATGTGTCGGTGTGGCCGTAGTCCGTGCCGATGACCAGACTGTCGTCCCCGGCCTCCCGCACAATGTAGGGCAGGTCGTCGGAATTTTCGCAGGTCACGAACATCCGGTACTCGCGCGTGATGTTGTCGGGCCATGCGCGCCCCAATCCTTTGTAGCGGTTCCTGGCCTCGTGCAGCACCCACGGCAGCCACTGCGAGCTGGCCTCGATGAAGCCCCAGCGCAGCTCGGGAAACGTCTGCGGTATGTCGCTGAGGAGCAGGTCGTGGAAGGCGGCCACGGTGGGCACTCTGAAGCGGTGAAAAGCGGATGCGGTAAAAACAGTATGGCGACAGAGGTCGTTGAGCCAGGGGTTGCCGTTGGAGATGTGGATGGCAATCGCCATATCGAGCCGGCTCGCCTCCTCGTAGATCGGGTAGAAGTACGGGTCGACGAGCAGGCGGTTGCCTTCGACCGGACGCATCAGCACGGCGCAGGCGCCGTTTTCTTTGCCGAAGCGGATCAGGTCGAGCGCATCGGGTATGCTCAAGGTCGGGGCCATGCAAGACCAGCGCAGCCGTCCCTTTCCCTGCCGCCAGATATCGGCCAGCCAGCGGTTCCAGCTTTTGCACAGGGCCACTTCCACCTCCGGGCGGTCCGTGGCCTGTTCGATGAACATGGTATTGTGCAGCACCTGGATGTCGATGCCGATCCGGTCCATGTGCTCCAGGCGCAGCTCCACATTGCCCAGTTCGCGGGACTCTTGCCGGTCGGCGAACTTGCGGCCTGCCTGGCGGGAGCGTCTCTCCAGCTCGGCGGCTGAAAAGGCAGGGAAGCGAAATCCTCTCACCTTTCCATCGATGAGCCAGAACTGAAGCTTCACCCCGGCATCCTCGGGGCCTTCCAGCGGGATCGGGCGATACTGCCTCTCGGATGGCTCCATGTAGTCCCAGGTATGGGCGGACTCGACCACATGGGCGTCTGCGTCGATGACGGGGGTCTTCGCAGCGGTTTCCATAAACTGATCCCTCCTGCGTTAGCTCTCAGGGCCTGGGTAAAGTATCCAAAAGCGTAGGGCTATGTCAATTAGGCTCTTTTCCGGGTGATGTATCAGTCTGTGTGTAAATTTGGTGTGGGGG
>MGSR01000005.1:8806-9579 GCA_001798565.1 Deltaproteobacteria bacterium RIFCSPLOWO2_12_FULL_60_16 | reverse complement strand
GCTCTTCAACCGCCGCGTCAGGATCCTGAAGAGGAATCAGGGCCATTCCTTTGAAGCGGGGGTTTTTCTTGAGATAAGTCTGGTGCAGCCAGTCATTGTAGGCGCGGGCGAGATCTATCGCCCAGTCGCGGCTTACGACTTTGCCAAAGGAGAGGCCGCGCGTGGTGTAGAGCACGGCCGCCTCGATGCCCACATCCTTTAGAAAATCCATCCATCCGTCGGGCCCGACGTTGCCGAACGCCTCCGGGGGAAAATCATGGAGGTTCGCGGAGTGGAGATGGTCGAGCGGCGGGAAGGGATCGAAAAAAGTGTGGGTGCCGTACTTTTCGCGGTAGGGCCGCGGCATGAGCTGAGTGATCGCCTGCATATCCTCGACGACATGTCCATCCCCGTCGATGACAACCTGGTGGTTGGTGGCCATAACCATCCCTCCTTTGGACTTGACTATGATTTCAGCGCCGCTTCTATGGCGCGCACGGTATAAACAGAGGCCAGATGGGAGCGGTACTCTTTGGAGCCGTTGACATCCTCTATGACATCCATGCCCCTGGCGATTTCTGCCGCCGCCTGTTGGAGAAGCTTGGCTTCCAGTCTCTTGCCCAAGAGCAATTTTTCCACAGCATCCGCGCGGTAGACCTTATCGCCGACGCCGGTGACGCCGATTCTAATATCCTGACATACTCCCGCGGAGTCGAGCTTTAAGCAGACCGCGATGCCGACCACGGCGAAGCCGGAGGCTCGCGGCGCCGCCTTGAGATAGGCGGTCTTGCTCT
>MGSR01000005.1:0-8792 GCA_001798565.1 Deltaproteobacteria bacterium RIFCSPLOWO2_12_FULL_60_16 | reverse complement strand
ATCGTGATCTCGGCAAGAATCTCATCCGGCTCCAGCGCGCTCATGAGCAGGCCGAGGAAAAAGTCTTCGGCCTTGATCGTCCGTTCTCCCCTGGGGCCGATCGCCTTTATCTCCGCGCCCAAGGCTAGGATCGCCGCCGGCATGTCCCCGGCCGGATCCGCATGGGCGAGGCAGCCCCCCAGAGTCCCCTGGCTGCGCACTTGAACGTCCCCGACTACCGAGGCTGTCTGGGGAAGTATCGGACAACGCCTGAGCAGCAGGGGGGACTCCTCTATCTCGGCGTAAGTGGTCATGGCGCCGATGGCGATGGACTGGCCTTGCTCGCGGATAAAGCTGAGATCGGGGATCCGGCTCAGATCGATCACGTGCGCGGGTTTGGCGAGCCTCAATTTCATGAGCGGGACCAGGCTCTGGCCGCCGGCAAGGATTTTTGCGTCCTCGCGCGACTGCAGCAGATCGATCGCCTCTTTCAGCGTGGCAGGCGAATGGTATTCAAATGGGGCCGGGATCATAAAAGAACTTTCGCGAGTTTACATCGTCGGCGACTTGCCTCGCGCGCCGAAAGCAATAGCGTCGCTCGGGAGGCTGCTTCGCCCGCCCAAAGCAATAGGTTCGCTCGGGACCTGACTCGCTTCCCGAAAGCAATAGTGTAGTGGTTAATCCGAATCTCCCCGTCTGGTGCTTTCGGGTCGCTCCGCCAGGCCCCTCGCTCATGGGCGACCGAGGGGAGCGCGAGTGAGGCTGCGGACGTCCGACTGGAAAGATTCGGTTTAAGCAGAGGTCTATCGGCCGCAGCCGAGAGCGCGTTCCCCGAGGGAGCTATCGCATCGATCTTGAGAGACGCCTTCGGCGGTGAGCGCCGCCCAGGACAGGCAAGCCTTCTCATTTTTCACCTTTACCCTTCTGCTTTTAGCCTTTCCCTTGCTCGATCAGCTTCCAGACCGCTTCCGGCGACAATGGCAGCTCCCGCACTTTGACGCCCAGCGGTCGGAGCGCGTCCTCCACGGCGCTCGCGATGGCCGCGGGAGAGGGAATCGCCGCTCCCTCCCCGGCCGCCTTTTGTCCGAGAACGGTAAACGGAGAGGGCGCCGGGCGGTGCTCCGCCTCGATCCGCGGAGTCTCCATGGTGGAGGATTTGCCGTAATCCGTGAGTGTGAGGGTCAAGAGCTGGCCGTCTGAATTGTAGACGAATCCCTCGCCCAGGGCGACGGAGATGCCGTGCGCGGCAGAGCCGTAAATCTGTCCGTTGACCACGTCGGGGTTGATGACCGCGCCGTTGTCGCCCACGATCAAGTATCGCAGCACGTGCACCTTCCCGGTGTCCCTTTCGACCTCGACCACCGCCACGTGAGCGCCCGCCGAAAAGGTAAACTGGGCCCGCACCAGCCCTTCCGGGCTGGGGACGAGATTGGGCTCACCGTGGGGGAACGTATAATAAAAGGTAGCCTGCAGCCCGGCCTCGAACCCTTTCGGCATCATCGCCTGGTTGCCGTAGGCGATCTTTCCCAGGTCGGCGAAGGTGATTTTCTTGATCGGCGAGCCCGCGGCCTGGACCACGCCGCCCTCGATGGTGAGCTCCTGCGTTTTTGCGTTGAGGACATGGGCCGCGAGCGCCAGGACCTTCTCCCGGAGCTTCGTGGCGGCCCCGTGCACGGCGCCGATATCGTAAAGATGAAAATTATTGCCGCTGTTGGCGGCGGCGACGCCCCAGGGCGCGAGGTCGCTGTCGAAGGGCGTGCTGGTGCTGATCTGCTCCGGCTCGATGCCGAGGATGTCCGCCGCCACCTGGGCCGTGGTGGTCTCGTGCGACTGGCCGCAGTTGGGCGATCCGAGAAAGAGCGTCAGCGTGCCGTTTTTCTCCAGCTTGATGGTGGCGCCGTTGACCCCGCCCGAGCCCGGGCTCTCCTTCATCTCGGGGAAGATTGCCATGTCCCGCGAGGCGTTTCTGCCGCCGGGCTCGACGCCGATGACCACGCCGATCCCCAGCAGCCGGCCGCGCTCGCGCTCCCGCCTTTGCTCCTCTCGCAGCTTCTCGTACTCGATTTTCTCGAGCGCGCGCTTGAGCAGGCCGGGGTAATCTCCGCTGTCGTAGACGTTGCCGCTGGGCGTGGTGTAGGGCATCTCCCCGGGCTGGACGAGATTGGTGAAGCGCACCTCGACGGGACTCAAGCCCAGCTCCGCGGCGATGCGGTCCATGATCCGCTCCCAGATGAAGCACATGCCGGGCTTGCCGATGCCGCGATTGGGGATCACCGGACACTTGTTGGTGACCACCGAATGGCCTTCGAGATAAATGTTCTTGACCTTGTACGTGTTCGAGAGGTTGTTGAGCTTGTTGGTGAAGTGGATGGTCAGCGTGCTGACTGACCCGCCGACGTCGTCGATCTCTGTGAATTTGAGCCCCAGGACCGTGCCGTCCTTCTTGACCGCCGCCTCCACGTCGAACTCCTGGGCGCAGGAGTGGCCCGCCGCCATCATGTGCTCGCTCCGGTCCTCGATCCACTTCACCGGCCGCTCGCTCTCCATCGCCAGCAGGCTGACCAGGACCACGTACTTGCGTATGAGATGGATCTTCTGGCCGAAGCCGCCGCCGATGTCGGGAATGATCACCCTGATATCTTCCAGCCCGAGCGCCTCCCTGAGGGCATCGTAGATGACCTCGGGCACCTGGGCGTTTACCCAGACGGTGAGCTTTTTGCTCGCGGCGTCGAAGGAGGCGATGCAGGCGAGCGGCTCCAGGGGCGTGGAGCTGTAGCGGTGAATCTTAAGTTTTTCTTTAACTATTTTGTCGGCCTGCTTGAAGGCCCCTTCGATATCGCCGTAGCGGAGCGAGCCCTTCCAGGCGAGATTCGAGCCCAGCTCGTCGAACAGCAGGGGCGCCGTGGGGCGCACCGCTGCCGCGGTATCGACCACCGCCGGGAGCGGATCGTATTCGACGGCGATCAGCTCGAGCGCGTCCTCGGCGGCGCCCCGGCTGCGGGCGGCCAGCGCGCCGATCGGCTCGCCGACATAGCGCGCCTTATCTATCGCCGTGGCATATTCCGGGATCGGTTTTTTCAGCCCGGCGGCGTATCGGCCCGGCTTGAAGGGGCGGCTCTTCTGCTGGACCTCGGCAGGGGTAATGACGGCGAAGACTCCCGGAGCTGCGCGCGCCGCCGCGGCATCGACATTGACGATGCGGGCATGCGCGTGGGGGCTGCGCAAAATCACCGCGTGGAGCATTCCCGGCATAACAAAATCGTCGGCGAAGCGCCCGCGTCCGGTGACATGTCTGGGGCCCTCCTTGCTGCGCGCGGTCCTGCCTATGTACTTTGTCTCATTCATCTCGTTAGTTATTGGTTATTCGTCTACTGGTTACTCGAATAACGAATATACGATTAACGATTAACTTTCTTTGCCGCTTCCTTCACCGCGTCGACGATCTGCATGTAGCCGGTGCACATGCAGAGATTGCCGGCCAGCGCCTTGCGGATCTCCTCTTCAGTCGGATCGGGATTCCTGCCGAGGAGATAGTGGGCCGCCAGCACCATGCCCGGCGTGCAGTAGCCGCACTGCAGCCCGTAGCGTTGCACAAAGGCCTCCTGAATAGGATGGAGCCTGCCGTCGTCCGCCAGCCCCTCGATAGTCACGATCTCTCTCTTGTCGGCCTGGACCGCGAAGAGGAGGCAGGATTTCACGAGCCTGCCGTCGAGGAGAACGCTGCAGGCGCCGCATTCTCCGATGACGCATCCGACATGGGTTCCTGTAAGGCCGATGGTCTCGCGTAGAAAAAAGGAGAGGAGCTGGCGCGGCTCGACCTCGTCCTCGTAGACGCGGCCGTTGATTTTAACGCAGATGCTTTGCTTCACGGAAGGACACAACCCATGAACTCAGGTGAATCGGAGCATATCTTTTGTGTCGTGGAGTGTCAACGTCGTCGCCGCGGCGATTTCCTAAGAGTAAGAAATTATTTTGGCTTTTTTATTACATTTGGGATAAGAGGAGAGGGTCGGCGCAGTGGAGAGATGTTCTTTGCTCCCTGGCACATAAATTGCGGTTACCGAGGCGTATTTGTGAGGGTACGGATGATGGCAGGTAAAACTAAACTCCGCCTGGCTCTTTTTTTGGGCTTTCTTTCTCTGCTCTTCGCGCCGTTGACTCTTCGGGCGCAGCCTTCGACGGTGCGGCTGCATGTCGCCTACGTAGCGATCAGCGGCACGCAGGCAGCCGTGTGGGCCGCGCAGGAGGGCGGGCTTCTGCGCAAGCATGGACTGGAGACGCACCTTATCTATATCGCCGGCGCGGCGCAGGTGATCCAGACGCTGCTGGCTGGAGATATCCAGATCGCGATTGCGGCCCCTAGCGGCGTCGTCAACGTCGTGCTGGGCGGAGCGGATCTGGTCACGGTGGCCGGGATGGTGAACATTCCGGCCTTCTATCTGGCGGTCCGTCCGGAGATTCATTCCATTCAGGATCTCAAGGGACGCCCGGTGGGAGTAACCCGTTTCGGCGCGTCGACCGATTTTACCATGCGCTACCTCCTGCGCAGGGCGGGGCTCGAGCCCCAGAAGGATGTTCCGATTCTGCAGATGGGCGGGCAGCCCGAGCTGGCGGCGGGGCTGGAAAATAAGCGGATCTTCGCCGCCACAGCCGTGCCTCCCGCGCTTGTCCGGATGCAGAAAGCAGGGGCGAAGATCCTGGTCGCCCCGAAGAGCATCGGCTTCCGTTTTCCCCATGTCGGCATTGTCGTGCGCAAGAGCCTGCTGGCGAGCCGGCGGGAAACGGTGAAGAATTTTCTCCGCGGCTACAGCGAAGGCATCGCCATGCTCTCCCGCGACAAAGAAGCGGGCAAGAGGGCGATCAGCCGCTACGTGCGCTCCGAGGACCCCGAGGTGCTCGAGGCGACCTGGCAATACGCGATCGACACGCTGGAACGGATTCCCTATCCCGATCCCGAGGGATTCAAAGTTGTCCTGGAGGAGCTCGCGCGCACCCGCCCTGAAGTCGCCAAGGCACGGCCCGAGCAATTCATCGATGACAGCGTTGTCCGGGAGCTCGAGGCGGAAGGATTCTTTAAAAAGATCTATGGCCGGTGACGGCCGGGGTAAGAGCGGAGGGTTACATGAAAACTGCGGCTGATCTAGTAGTGCAGGTGCTGGCGGATGCCGGGGTAAAGTATGTCTTCGGCATCAGCGGCGATTCGGTTTTGGCGCTGATCGACGCCATCGGTCGGACTCCGGGCATCACTTACATGCCCGTGCTCCACGAGCAGGTCGGCACCGGCATGGCCGACGGTTACACCCGGGTCACGGGCGATCCGGGCGTGGTGCTGGGCCACATGGGTCCGGGGGTTTGCAACCTGGTGATCGGCCTGGCGGCGGCCTACCGGGATTCGTCTCCCATTATCGCGCTCACCGGCGTGCGCGAAGGAAAGAAAATCGGCCGCGACGCCTGGCACGAGATCGATCAGCTCGGCATCCTGCGTCCCATCACCAAGTGGGGGGTGAGAATCACCTCGGCGGACAGCGCCGCGCGCGTCACGCGCACCGCGCTTACCCTGGCGCTGGGCGGCAGGCCCGGGCCGGTCCATATCGAGCTGCCCAAAGACATCGCCAGGGTCGAGTCCAGCGTGGAGAGCGGCTCGCCTCTCAGCTTTACGGCCATCCGGGAGGCGGCGCGGGTCGGGCCCAATCCGGCGCTCGTCTCCAGGGCGCTCGATATGCTGCTCTCAGCCAAACGGCCGCTGATCCTTGCCGGCGGCGGCGTCCATCGATCGGGCGCCAGCGCGGCGCTGCTCGCCTTTGCCGAAGCGGTCGCCGTGCCGGTGGCCACCAGCAGCAGCGGCCGGGGAGCGATCCCCGAGGATCACCCGCTTTGCGCGGGGCCGGTGGGCCAGTACGGAACGCCGTTCGGCAGCGAGCAGCTGAAGCAGGCGGATGTGCTGCTCGCCGTAGGTTGCCGCTTTTCGGACGTGGCGACTCGCGACTGGAGCCTGGTCTCGGCGGGCGCAAAGATCGTCCATGTGGACATCGATCCCAAGGAGTTGGGACGACAGTACGAAGAGGCCCTTTCTATGGTTGCTGATGCCAAGCTCTTCTTTGACGCGGCGCTCGGGGAGGCGGGAAAGCACGGCAAGACCAGGAAAGGATCGTTGGAGTCCGATCCGCGGGTGGCCGAGTTGATCAAGGGGCGAGAGGCCGATCTCAAGGCCTTCTTCGATCCTTCCGCGAATTCCAACGTGCCGGGAAGGCCCCAGCTGTGGGTGAAGGAGATTGCCGCCGTGCTCAAGCGCGATGCCATCGTCACCGTCGGCGCGGGCCTGTACGCCCGCTTCGCGGGCAGGGTGCCTGCCTTCATGCCCGGGAGCTATCTCAAGTCGCTCGGCCTGGGAGCGCTCGGCTGGGCCTTTCCCGCCGCGCTCGGCGCGAAGCTGGGACAGCCGTCGCGTCAGGTAGTGTGCATGCTGGGAGACGGCGATTTCCTCACGGTGATCCAGGATCTCTTGACGGCCGTGCGCGAGAAGATCCCGGTGGCCGTAGTGGTATTCAACGACAATGGTTACGGGTCGATCCGCGAGCTGCAGAAGCGGGAGTTCGGCGGGCGGGTCGTGGGATCGGATTACCCGACGCCGGCGTTTGATGAGCTGGCTCGGGTGATGGGCGCTCTGGGCCTTCGCGCCGGCAGGCCGGAGGAGGCCGGGCCGGCCCTGGGCAAGATCCTTGAAAGCGGCAAGCCGGGCGTGCTAGAGATTCCCATCGGCCCTCAGGGCCTTTAATCAGGGGCGGTGAAGATGGACTATTTCGAGCCAAAGACTCTCCGGGAGGCGGTTTCGCTGCTGGCGCGCTACGGCGAGAAGGCCAAAGTCATAGCCGGCGGCACGGACGTGCTCGTGGACATGAAGTTCAAGGAGGAGCCTCTGTGCCTGGTCAACATCAAGCGCATTCCCGGCATGAGCTATATCCGAGAGGAGAAGGGCTCCTTGCGCATCGGCGCGCTCACGCCGATTCGCGAGATCGAGACCAGCCCGCTCGTGCGGCAGAAACTGCCGCTGCTTTGGGAATCCGCGCATCAGTTCGCCTCGCTCCAGATCCGCAATACCGCGACCATCGGGGGCAACGTCTGCAGGGCCTCGCCGTCCGGAGAGACGCTGGCGCCGCTGCTTGTCCTGGAGGCGAGCGCCATTGCGAGATTTTCCAAAGGAGAAAAGAAGCTGCCGTTCACCGAGTTGTTCCTTGGTCCGGGCAAGACCCTGCTGGGCGCGAAAGGGTTGCTCAGAGAGATCGAGGTGCCGCTGCCGTCCAAGGAAAGCCGCGGCACCTATCTCAAGCACGCGGTGAGGGGAGCCATGGACATCGCGATGGTGGGCGTGGCGGTGCTCGTGACGCCTGACGGCGGCGGCAAAAAAGCCCGGGATGTGCGCATAGGATTGGGCGCCGTAGCGCCGACCCCGATCCGGGCGAAGCGCGCCGAAAAGGCATTGCGAGGCAAGACCATGGCGCGCGCCCTGGTCGAAGAGGCGGCGCGGATCGCGGCCTCCGAGTCGAGCCCGATCAGCGATCAGCGCAGCAGCGCCGAATACCGCAGGTGGATCGTCGAAACGCTCACCCGGCGCGGCCTGGAACAGAGCTGGAAGGCGGTCACCGGCAAGGAGGTCGACGGATGAGCTTGAATATTCGCCTGGTGGTGAACGGAACGCGCCATCGCGCCAAGATAGAACCTGCTCTTTCGCTGCTCGATTTTCTCCGCGACACGCTCGGCTACAAGGGCGTCAAGATCTGCTGCAACACCGGCGAGTGCGGCGCCTGCACTATTCTGTTCGACGGCAAGCCGGTGAATTCCTGCGTGGTGCTCGCAGCCGACGCCGCCGGCGCCGAGGTCGTCACCGTGGAAGGTCTCGCGGAAGGAGACAGGCTCCACCCGGTGCAGCAGGCGTTCATCGACACCGGCGCGGTTCAATGCGGCTACTGCACCCCGGGATTCATCATATCCGTGAAAGCGCTGCTCGACCGCACCAGGAATCCGACTGCGGAGGAGATCGAAGAGGCGGTCTCCGGCAACATCTGCCGCTGCACGGGTTACACGAAAATAGTCGATGCCATTCAGATCGCCGCCCGGCAGCTGCAAGGTCCGACCGGGCTCACCTCAAAAGCAAGGAGCTGAAGTCATGGCGAAAGCTGAATACAGCGTGCTGGGCACAAGCATTCCAAGATTGGGTGGAGTGGAGCGGGTCACCGGCGCGGGCATCTACGGCGTCGACCTCATGCTGCAAGACGCGCTCTCGGGCGGCATTCTCAGGAGCCAGTATGCGCACGCCAAGATCGTCAGCATCGACACCAGCGAGGCGAAATCGATTCCGGGCGTGCGCGCAGTCGTGACCGCCGCCGACGCGCCGGACGTGCGCTACGGCCGCACCACCATCGATCGCTATATGCTGGCGAAGAACAGGGTTCGATACATGGGCGATCCCGTCGCCGCCGTGGCGGCCGACAGCCCTGCAATCGTCAAGCAGGCGCTCAAGAAAATCAAAGTCGTCTACGAGCCGCTGCCGGTGGTTCTCGATCCGGAAGAGGCGATGAAGCCGAGCGCGCCGACCTTGCACGACGACATGCCGCTGCCAAAGAATTTACCCGCGGATGCGAAGGTGAAAAATGTTTGCAGCTACACCGTTGTTCACATGGGGGATCCGGACAAAGCCATGGCGGAAGCCGACCTCGTGGTGGACGAAGTCTATGAGACTAAGATGATCCATCCGCAATATCTCGAGCCGCGCATCGCGGCGGCCCGGCTGGAACAGAATGGGCGGGTGACGGTCT
>MGSR01000004.1 GCA_001798565.1 Deltaproteobacteria bacterium RIFCSPLOWO2_12_FULL_60_16 | reverse complement strand
ACCCTCCAATCCGCGCCGTCTTCCTCGATGCGCATGATCCTTTCCAGCGGATTTTTCTGCCGCGCCCTCTCCTCCTCGTTTCTCAGCATCAGGAAGATCTCGCGCCTCTCTTTGGGTGCGGCTCCTAATAGACGGAGCTCGCCCGATGGATACCGGTCGCGTATTTTTCTGCAGGCCGGGCAGCGCGCAGCGGAAACTCCCTCGCGAAACTCCACCCAGTCTCGGACTTCTGGGGGCGGCGTCAGGGTCCAGCGGCGCCGGTAATAAACCGCACCGCAGCCGCCACAGTAAAGGATTCCCTTGGGCGCCCAGCGCGGGAGATACGAATCCCTTTCGACATTGACTCTCTTCTTATAGTTCGTGTTGTACCTTTTCGCGACTCGTGTCATGCATTTCCTCCTTTCGCGGTTATCCGCCTGAAAATCGATTACGGCTGGACCGATTCGACCGCTTTTGTTCCATCACCGCTTCGAGAGCCACGCACATTCCATGCCAGCGCAAGGGGAACAGGCTCCTGCAATGGGCCGATCTCAGGAGGCACGCCGGCGAGGTCTTTGCGTTCCGAATTCGCACAGTTGCGAAGAGTCCTCGGTCAGGCTCCTAAAGCTGCAAAACACCACGTTACGCAGGAGCCGAAACGGCAGTAATAACGGGGCCGCCTGCGCTCGCGCCAGGGGGCACAATTTTTGCTGCTTTTTTTACCCGTCCAAAGGAGGCTCTTATGGATAAAATCAGGAAGGTTCTCGCGCCGACAGATTTCTCCGACATGTCCAAGGTGGGTGTGCACCACGCCCTGGAGATGGCGTCGGCCCAGGGGGCGGAGATCATCGCATACAACGTCGTCGGATACGAGGAGGGACCCTTTCCTCCGGGCCTCGAGGACTGGGTGTCGAGCCACGAGGAACTGCCGCGGGTCCAGGAAATCGTGGAGGAGCGAAAAAGGCTGCTGGCAAAATTCCTGCGCGAGAACTTCGCCGCCTTCATTGCTCAAGCCAGGATTCGGCAGGAGGTCGACGTCGGATCTCCCTATAGGAAGATCGTGGAGAAGGCAGCCGAAGAGGGGGTCGACATCATCGTCATGTCCACGCATGGGAGAACCGGCCTGCTCCACATGCTGGTCGGCAGCGTAGCCGAAAGGGTCGTCCGGCTGGCGACTTGTCCGGTCTTGACTATTCGTCCGCCAAAAGAGAGCAAGCCCGCCCGCGCCACAGCGCCGTGATCGTGGCAAAATGAGATAAAATCTTGCCGGGCCGTCAGATTCGCTCCACCAGCATCGCCACCCCCTCCCCTCCGCCGATGCAGAGCGCGGCGATTCCCCGCTTCTTGCCGAGATCCGCCAACGCGTGGATCAACGTAGTCAGGATCCGCGCGCCGCTGGCGCCGATCGGGTGGCCCAGCGCGATGGCCCCTCCTCTGACGTTGACTTTTTCCGGATCCAGTCCCACTTCCCGATGAACGGCGATGGAAGATACGGCAAAGGCCTCGTTGATTTCCGCGAGATCCACATCGGCGAGCCTGCAGCCGGTCGACTGGAGCAACGACGATATCGCCTCGATCGGAGCGATGCTGAACCACTCAGGCTCCCTGGCGGAGGCGGCATAGCCGACGATGCGGACCAGGGGCTGAATGCCGAGCCTCTGCGCCTTTTCCCGCGCCATCACGACCAGTGCCGCGGCGCCGTCGCTCACCGAAGAGGCATTTCCGGCCGTTACCGTTCCGCCCGCGCGAAAGGCCGGCTGGAGCCGCCTCATTTTTTCGCCGTCGAACTTCTGGACCTCCTCGTCTTCCTCGACAACCGTACTTTGATTCTGCTTGCGGGAAATTTTCACCGGGGCGATCTCTTTCTTGAAGTGCCCGAGGCGCTGGGCCGCCTGGGCCCGCTGGTAGCTCAGGATTGCAAAATCGTCCTGCTCCTCGCGCGTGATCTTGAACCTCTCGGCGCAGAGCTCGGCCGCGGCGCCCATGTGAAAATCATTATAAACATCCCACAGTCCGTCCTTGATGAGGCTGTCGACGAGGGTTCCGTTTCCCATCCGGTATCCGCCCCTGGCCTTGTCCAATAAATAGGGGGCATTGCTCATGCTTTCCATCCCTCCCGCCACCACAACCTCGGCCTGCCCCAGCTGGATCGCCTGCGCGGCCAGCATCACCGCCTTGAGCCCGGAGCCGCAAACCTTGTTGATCGTCGTGCAGCCGACCGTCTTTGCCAGCCCCGCGCCCAAAGCCGCCTGGCGGGCCGGCGCCTGGCCGAGCCCGGCCGAGA
Organism: Deltaproteobacteria bacterium RIFCSPLOWO2_12_FULL_60_16; assembly: GCA_001798565.1. GTDB lineage: Bacteria > Desulfobacterota > Binatia > UBA9968 > UBA9968 > UBA9968. Next base: position 16,217 of record MGSR01000004.1, on the reverse strand, counting down.
GAACATTCCCCATGACGACCTCGTTCACCCCGTCCCCGCCGAGGCTCACCCTGCGCAGCGCCTCGGCGATGACGATGCTGCCGAGCGCGGGTGCAGCCAGGGGACTGAGGGCGCCGTGGAAACTCCCGATCGGCGTTCTAACGGCACTGACAATGACCGCTTCTTTCATCGGCTTCCTTCCAGAGGTTAGTTGGCGCCGGCCTCACCGAGAAACAGCCGCTGCAGGAAGGGCTCCACCTGCTTGCGGAGCTCTGAAACATCCGCCTCCGTATCGAGCGCAAGGTAAGCGATCCGGGAAACTTCCTCGAAAGGCTCTTGGGCCGCTTTTTGCTTAAGATAGATTTCCCATCGTCCGTCGGAGAGATCCTGCCCCTCCGCCGCCCGCCGCTTCAACCGCTCCTCGACAATCCCGTCCGCGCTCTGGCAATGGATGACCGCCAGCGGGGCTCTGTGCTTGGCCGCCAACCTGGCGATCGCCTCGCGCTGGGCGCTGCGAAGAAATGTGCCGTCCAAAACGACCCCCTGCCTCCGGATCAGGAGCTTTTCAGCCTCTTCCGCCATCTTCGCGTAGGTCCGTTGCGTCACCGCAGGGTGATAAATTCCCTCCTCATAGGCAATGCCGCCCTGTCCCCCGGTTATCCCGGCCAGGGCTTTGCGGGTGGCATCCGAGCCGATGGTACGCACCCCCAGCCGCCGCGTCAACTCGCGCGCCAAAGCGGATTTGCCGCTCCCGGTAAGACCGCAGACCACGATGAGAAACGGCTGCATCGCTTCCCAACGCACGCGGCAGGCATAATCGAAGTAGCGCGAGGCCAGCGGGGAAACCCCGCCCGAGCGCAAGGCCTCCACCTTGCCACGCACCAGGGCACGCTGACACTTGTAGAAAGGAAGCAGCACAGAGAGCGCGTGGTCGTTGGTCATCTCCAGATAGCGGTTGAGAAACTCCTGAGCCAGCTCTGCGGCGCCGCGCGATTCCATGTCCATAACCAGGAAAGCGACCTCCGAGGCGACATCGCCGTAGCGAAACCGAGGATTGAACTCCACGCAGTCAAATATCTGGATTCCCTCCGGGGCAAAACAGATGTGCCCGCAGTGCAGATCGCCGTGGCCCTCCCGTATTCGCCCCTCCAGGACCCGGCACACGAGCAGATCCCGATGGCGCGCGGCAAAGCATCGGCCGAAATCCCTCAGCGCCTCGAAGCTGAAAGGATCGAGAAGCTGGCCCACGAAGGGTCGAACGTCCGCAAGGTTTTCTTCCCACATAGTCCTGATTGCCAGGGGATTGCCGACGCCGTTGATTTTTCCTCCCGTTGGCGCTCCCGCGTGAAACGGCACCAGAACTTCCGCCAGCGCGCGCATCATCTCCGCGCTCGCCCGGTTGCGTCCCAGGAGAAAATCCAGCATCCGTTTTTCCGGCAAGCGGCGCATCACCAGGGCGTACTCGACGGGCCTGGCGTCGCTCCCCAACTGCCAGCTCTCGTTCTCGTGAGAAATCGGCAGCACACCGAGATAGACCGAAGGAGCCAGCCTTCGGTTCAAACGCAGCTCCTCTTGGAGACAAAATTTCCTCCTGGCGAGCGTGGAATAATCCAGGAATGAAAAACGGACGGCCTTTTTGACCTTGTAAACCAGGTCCCCGACAAAAAAGAGATGCGAGATATGCGTCTCCACGTGACCGATCTCGGCAGCCCCTTGGGCGTAGAAAGAAGGCTCCAACATGGCCGTGATCAGAGGCGTCTGACCGGCGGAAAGATAGGCGGGGAAATCCTCTGCCGCTCTTGGATGTTGCGAAGACAACTTGTTCCCTCCGCAGGGAACAGACGCATAAATCATGCCAGGGACGCGCGAATAATAGGAAGCTTTGGCCGGGGAACAGGCTTCTTTACCGTCCGGCCATTCTAAATTAGGAGAAAAAGAGCTGGTCTTTTCGCAAAACTGGTAGGGTCAATCCCGCAGAAAGCGGCTGATCTCTCGAAAATCTTCTTCGAGCTCAATGGACCTTTCGCGCCTCGTCCAAAAGCGCCGGGTCTTTGCAAAATCGCTGCAGCGCCGCCTTCAGCTTCTGCCTCTGCACGCTGGCCGGCACTCCTAAATTCTCCATCGTCTTGGCTATCTTTGGCCCGCCCAGCGACAGGAGCTTGCCGTAGATCGCGTCGATCTCCGAGTTCTCTATCTCCAAAGCTATCCGGAATGCCTCTTCCACCCCCAGCGTCGGCGTTCCCTTGCTGAGATAAACATCGAGCCGAACCCGCAGCTCTTCCGCTTTCTCTCGGCCGATGCTCGGGTCAACCGCCTCATCCCCATAGCTCTGGATCATCTGCCTGCAGGCCATGAGTATCGCCGCATGCTGCTCTTCCTCCACGCCCATTTCCCACCAAAAGTCCCTGAGCACGGGATGCTGTAGAAAAAGGTGCGAAAAGCGGAAATAGAGCTTCGCCACCAACCGCTCTATCGCCGCAAAGCGCTCCAGCGGGTCAAACTCCGATATCGCGGCCATGCGACCGGCTAGGCCTCCTGTAATCGCTGGCGCAAAAACTCAAGGATCTCGACGTGCTTCTCGGAGTCGTGAACCATCGTGCGAAGCAGGAGCGAGAAGAGGCCGTGATAATAACCCTTGCTCGCTTTGATGAGCCTTTTGTATTCCTCGATCCCGTTTTTTTCCACTTCGATGAAATCCTCCGTGAGCCGCAGGAGCTCCTCTTTGGTGTCGGCCAACTCGTAAAGACCGCTAATCGCATCCTCCGGCTTGGTCCAGGTCAGGTCACCGCGCAACGTTGAGACCATGGCATGGGTCACCGCATGGTGCTTCTCTTCATCGGAAACAATCAGCCGAAGGAGAAATCGAATCAGGGGGTTGGCTGTCTTTTCCGAGATCTCCTTATAACGGCGCGTAAATTCCGATTCGCGGCCCTCGTGCGCTTCGAATTCATTCATCAACCGCTCGACCTCGGATAGCTCGTCAGGCGCAGGCTCCTTCACTTCCTGCCCGTACATCGCGTATAATTCGGGAATCCTTTCCATAGGACTTCTCCTTTCCAAGAAGAGTGCCGCCCGGAGCGTTCCCTAATTATTCAGCAAAGCTCGTGCCATGAGGAAAACAAAGAACTCAAGGCGAGCAGCAACTGAAAATCCGAAATTTGGGAATACCGGGCCGCCTCCTTCCCAGTTTTAGGAAGAATTCAGCGGGAAATGGCCCTCTAGGCCCATAAATAACAAACGTTCGAATGGCATGTATCTTGCTCCCCAAAAAACTAGGACGGATCAACAGGGGGAGGAAGAAAAAGGCATATGGGCATTCACGAAATGGTTGCTCAATACAGGGAGATGCTGGAAGACTCTCCTTTAAACCTGGTGGCGGAGTGGAAGGCGAAGCACCCGGGATCCAAGGTCGTGGGATGCTACCCGGTTTACACTCCCTTCGAGATCATTCATGCCGCCGGCATGCTTCCCGTGGGAATCATAGGCGCGGGAAACCGGCTCGAGATCGCTCACGCGGACTCCCGCTTTCAGTCCTTCGTCTGCTCCATCGTCAAGAGCACCCTGGAGCTGGGATTGATCGGGAACCTCGAGTCTCTCGACGGGATCGTCTTTCACTCGATCTGCGATCCGGCGCGAAACCTCGCCAGCGTGTTCAAACGAAATTTCCCGAAACTGCAGGTGGAGTACGTCCACTTCCCCCAGAACATGGCCTCCCCTCACACCGTAAACTACCTTGCGGCCGAGTACCGGACACTCAAGAGCAACTATGAGCGGCTTGCCGGCAGGCCGGTGACGGACGACGACCTGCGCAAAAGCATCCGCGTGTACAACGAGCAAAGAAAGCTGATCGGACAGCTCTACCGCATGCGCCGGGAGGCGCCGCAGAATCTCTCGACTCTTGAGACCTATGTCTTGACCCGGATCGGTACCCTGATCCCCCCGGAAGAACACATCGGCCTGTTAAAGGAGGCTATCGCCGCCGCGAAGGAGCGAGACGAAAGACCGAAGGACCGCATCAAGGTCGTGCTCGAGGGCTCCTTCTGCGAACAGCCGCCGCTGGAACTGATCGAGGGTCTCGAGGCCGCGGGCTGCTACATTCTGGACGATGACTTCCTGCTGGGCTGGCGCTTCTTCAAGCAGGATATCCCTTCGGAGGGAGACCCGGTTGAAAATCTCGCCCGGGCCTACCTCAATCAGAGCGTCTATTCCGGGGTCAAGCACGACACGAGAGAGGCCAAGTCCAAACATCTGATCGACAAGGTCAGGGAGACCGGGGCCAGCGCGGTGGTCATTCTCGCGGCCAAGTTCTGCGAGCCGGCGCTCTTCGACTACGCCCTTTACCGCAGGGCCCTGGAGAAAGAGGGAATTCCTCACCTGTATCTCGAATTCGAGGAAAAGATGTGGATATTCGACAAGGCCCGCACCGAGGTCGAGACCTTCGTCGAATCGATGCTATTTGACTAGGAGAGCTCCCATGGCAAAAACAGCCGAAGCCAACAAGACGAACTATCAGGGCCAGATGCATCTCCTGCAGAAGGAGCTGATGGGAAACTATTTCAATCAAATGACCCGCGCCGCCGAGCACGGCGAGGGCAAGGCCGCCTACATGCTGATCAGCGGCAATCCGGTGGAGTTGATGCTGGCCTTTGATTTGATTCCGGTCTACCCGGAAATCAACGCCCTGCAGCTCGCGGTCAAGAAAGTCGCTCTGCCGTTCATCCAGAAGGCCGAGGAGATCGGTTATTCCATGGACAACTGCGCCTACGTCAAAGCCGACGTCGGCCTCTTCCTGGGAGACCGCAAGACCCCGTTCGCCACGATCCCCCTCCCCGCTCTGATCCTGTGCAACTACGTGGGCTGCAATGTCTATCTGCAGTGGTTTGAGCATCTGGCCGAATACTGCGACGGGACCCTCTACAACCTGGATATCCCCTTCATGCGCGACCCGTCGGGGAAGCCGACTGCGGCAGACGTGACCTACGTGGTCCGCCAGCTGGAGGAGGTCATCGAGATCTGCGAGAAGATTACGGGAAAGAAGCTGGATTACGCCAAACTGAAGCGGATCGTCGCCTTGTCCGGCGAGACCGGGGAAATCTGGTCCCGGATCAAAGGCTTGACCAAGAACGTCCCCTCTCCGTTCGACTCCTACTTCGACTCCGTCACCATGATGGCCCCCCTCTATTGCCTGCGCGGAACCGAAGGCGGGCTCAAGTTCTTTGAGACCGCTCTCAAAGAGATGCAAGAAAAAGTCGACATGGGACAGGGGCCGCTTCCCGAGGAGCGCTTCCGCTTCGTCATCGAAGGACCGCCTCCCTGGCCTTACCTGCGCACGTTCCGGGACCTCTTCTCCAAATGGGGCGCCGTGGCCGTGGCATCCACTTATTCCACCGTCGGCGGGCTCTGGGAATTCGGCTTCAAGCACGATTCCAACCGTCCCCTGGAATCGATCGCCTCACACATGCTGGAATGGAACCTCACCAACCGTAATTTTCTCCAGCGCTACGAACAGATCCGCCGCTACGTCGAGGAATGGTCCGCGGACGCCCTGGTGATCCACTCGGTAAAGAGCTGCCGGCTCTTCTCCGCCGGGCAAGGCGACATGAGGGAATACTTCACCAAGGAGCTGGGCATCCCCACGCTGCTCGTCGAGTCCGACATCGAGGATCCCAGGTATTTTTCCGAGGCCCAGATGAAGAACCGGATCGACGCGTTCTTCGAATCTCTCGAGCACAAGAAGATCGTGCGCGGCGCCGCGGCGGCAGGAGGAGCGACATGATTTACGCGGCAGGCATAGACGTCGGCTCAACGCAAACCAAGTCGGTCATCGTCAATGACAAGCTCGAGATCGTCGCCCGCTCTCTGATCGACACCGGCGCGAATGTCACCAAGGCGGGCGAAAGGGGCTTCACCGACGCGCTGAAAGCGTCGGGGATCCGCCGCGAGGAAGTGGTCTACGTGGTCGGCACCGGCTACGGCCGGTACAAGGTCACGTTCGGCGACACCCAGATCACCGAGATCAGCTGCCACGCAAAAGGGGCGAGCTACCTGTTCCCGGCCACGCGCACGGTGATCGACATGGGAGGGCAGGACGCCAAAGGGATCAAAGTCGGCGAGGGCGGAGACGTCAAGGACTTCGTCATGAACGACAAGTGCGCCGCGGGCACGGGGCGCTTTCTCGCCCAGGCGGCCGAGGCCCTGGCGCTGCCCCTGGACGACATCGGGGAGATATCGCTCAAGGCGAAGAACCCGGTGCGGCTCACCACGGTGTGCACGGTCTTCGTCGAATCCGACATCATCTCCTACCTGGCCCAGGGCAAAAAAATAGAAGACATCCTCGGCGGGGTTCACAGCGCGATCGCCGCCCGGACTATCTCTCTGGTCCGGCGTGTCGGCATCGAGGCCGAAGTGACCTTCACCGGAGGGGTTTAGCGAAACACCGGTATGGTCCGGGCCTTGGAGGATAAACTCGGCATGAAGCTCAACGTGAGCCCGGACTCGCACTTTGTCGGCGCCCTCGGGGCGAGCCTGTTTGCCCTGGAGCGCGCCACCACGGGGGCCGGACGCCACGACGCGGAGAGAGCGGGAGCGGCACCTTGAGTCGGAGGGAGCGAGGCATCCCTGCTTTAACGGAGGCAACATGGATTTCGTAGCGGGCATCGACATAGGCGCCAAATCCACGAAGGTCGTGATCCTGGACGCGAACAAAGAACTGCGGGGAAAGATCGCCATCAAGACGCGGCCGGACTTCACTGCGGTGGCAAAGGAAGCGCTGGATCTGGCGCTCCAGAAGGCGGGTCTCAAGGAGAAAGAGTTGAGCTACATCGCCACGACCGGCTTCGGCCGGTACAACGTGCCGTTTCGCGACGTGCAGATCACCGAGATCACCTGTGTCGCCAGAGGGGCGGCCTTTTTGTTTCCCAAGACCCACTGCGTCCTGGACATCGGCGCCCAGAGCACGCGGGCGATCCGCGTCCACGACGGAGGAAAGGTGAGAGAGTTCCGTACGAACGACAAGTGCGCCGCCGGGGCCGGCGGCTTCATCGAGCGGGCGGCGAAGTACCTGGAGGTGAAGGTCGAGGAGGTCGGAGAGCTCTCGATCAAAGCGGATAAGCCCGAGACCATCAGCAGCGTGTGCGCGGTGCTGGCGGAGTCCGAGATCATCAATCATGTCTCCTCCGGCGGGACCGTGGAAAATATCATTCGGGGGGTTCACATCTCGCTGGCATCCAGGGCCCTGGCCTTGATCAAGAGGGCCGGCCTGGAGGACGAGGTCACGTTTGTCGGCGGGGTGGCGCGGCAAAAAGGGATGGTCAAGGCCCTGGAGGATACATTGAAGAGAAAGGTGAACGTGGATGCGGAGCCCGAGATGGCCGGGGCCCTGGGCGCGGCGCTTCTGGCCCTGCGCCGCCTGGAGAAGATCCGGCAGAGCGGTCACGAACCGGCGAGCAGACCGGCAAGCAGAGAGGAGGTCAAGGTAGCATGACGAAACTCAAAGGCAAAACAGCGCTGGTAGCGGGAGGGGGTCGAGGCATCGGCCGATGCATCGCGCTGGCCCTGGCGCGCAAGGGGGCCCAGATCGCCGTAGCGGATCTCATCGTAGAAAACGCGGAGGCCGTGAAAAACGAAATCAAGGCCATGGGGGGCAACGCCCTCGCCTGCCAGGTGGATCTCACCAAGAAGCAGGAGGTGGAGCGGACGGTGCAAACCGTGCTCACCCAGTTCGGCCAGATCGACATCCTGGTCAACAGCGCGGGCTGGGACCGGCTGGAGCCCTTCCTGGAGAGCAGCGAGGAGACCTGGGAGCGGATCCTGGCGATCAACTTCAAGTCGGTCCTGCACACGACCAAGGCGGTCCTGCCCCATATGGTCTCGCGCGGATCGGGAAAGATCGTCAACATCAGCTCGGATGCAGGGCGCGTCGGCTCTTCGTGGGAGGCGGTCTATTCCGGCGCGAAGGGCGCCGTGATCGCCTTCTCGAAAACTCTGGCGCGAGAGGTGGCCAGATATAATATCAACGTCAACGTGGTCTGCCCGGGCCTGACGGACACGCCGCTCATCGAGGCGGTTCGGAGCCAATCGCCCCAGACCGCCAAGCTCATCGACGCCGTGACCAAGGCAACCCCTTTTCGCCGCGTCGCGAAGCCTGAAGAAATCGCCGACGCTGTGGCGTTTTTTGCCTCGCCCAACGCCGAGTTCGTGACCGGCCAGACCCTCAGCGTGAGCGGCGGCTTGACGATGGCGTAAAGGCACGTCGGAGGAGCGACCATGCGTAACGGTATTAAAGCGATCGACTTCATGTATTACGTGGCCACGCCGGAATTCATCCGCAAGTGGAACGAGGCGAAAAAAGGCGAGCTCATCTGCCGGATGGAGCGCGCCATCGGCGGCCTGCCCCAGTACGACAGCATCGAAGCGATGATCCAGAAGATGGATGAGGCCGGCGTCGAGAAGGTCTTTATCACCCAGTGCAAGATGTGGTCGTACCGCAACAAGTGGATGTACATGGACACCAGCCTCGACGAAGTGGCGCAATACGTCACGCGCTATCCGGATCGCTTCGCGGGGCTCGCCGGCTACAACCCCTTTCGCATCCGTGAATCTCTCGCCGAGATCGAGCAGGCGGTGAAAACGTACGGCTTCAAAGGCGTCTACGTCCACATCTACGGCTTCGATATCCCGCTCCACGACCCCAAGATGTATCCGCTCTACGCCAAGTGCGTCGAGCTGGATATACCCGTCTCCATGCAGGTGGGACACGTCCTGGAGGCGATGCCCAGCGAGCACGCCCGGCCCATTTACCTGGATCGGATCGCCAGCGATTTTCCGGACTTGAAGATCATCGGCGCCCACACCGGCTGGCCCTGGGTCGAGGAGCTGATCTCGGTCTGCTATAAGTGGGACAACGTCTACTTCGGGGTCGATGCCTGGATGCCGAAATATCTCAAGCCCGAGATCATTCATTACATCAACAGCCGGATGGGGATGGACCGCTGCCTGTGGGGAACCAACGGCCTGCCCTGGAAGGAGAGCCTCGAGCAGATCGACGGCCTCGGTCTCAAAGAAGAAACCAAGAGAAAACTCTTGCGGGGAAACGCCGTGGAGCTTTTTGGACTCCGAACCGCACCTTCTCGTCAAAACCTCAGGTGGGAGATGGAACAGCATGAAGGAAGAACAGCGGACCCTTGTATCGCCTAACAGACACAAAGAGTTCGTCGTCACCGGCGAGCTCGTAGAGATACGCGACCGGGCGCACGCCGGGGAGACCGAAAAGAAGGGACAGCCCGAAGACAAAACGGGGAAACGGTTGTCACCGCCGGAGATCCTCACGATCGAAGAGGTCGCACGCCAGCCCGTCGACGGGATCGACACGGCGAAGGCGTTGAGCGCCATGGCGGATATCGGCCCCGAGGCGAGGCTCTTTGTCTACCGCCCCGAGGGCCAGGCCGTCCGCTACGAGGTCTTCGAGGATCCGCGGGTATGCCCGGAGGTCCACCGCGGCGCGGTGATCGAGAACCTTAAAGAGAAGCCGAGGGACGTCAGCGGCTGGCGCACGCACGATTTTTTCATCGACCTCAAGGGATGCCTGGGCGACGAATGCGGCCGGTGCGCCATCGTCTGCCCGGAGAACGCCATCCACCTGAGGGGCAAAGGCAAGGGGAGCTTTCACGAAATCGATCCGCTCGCCTGCAAGGGCTGCTTCATCTGCTGGGTGGAATGTGTGCGCACCGCCGCGGACTGCATCCTGGTCGACGGCAAGACCTTCGACCCGGGCATGAGGGCGAAGCACTTCGGGGAATGAATAAACGTAGTTCAAACCGTTTAAGTCGTTCAAGCCGTTCAAAACGATTTGAACGATTTGAACCTTTGGAACAATTTGAACGTTAAAAATTACGCTTCGGAGGTTTAAAGACGTGGCAACGGTCATGGCCGGTAACGGCGCGGCGGCGTGGGGATTCAGGCTATCGCGGGTCCAGTGTTATCCGTACTATCCCATCACTCCCTCCACCTCCTGCTCCCAGCAGATCTCCCGTTGGGTGTACGACGGGGCGATGGGGGCGGTAACCATCAACGCCGAATCGGAGCACAGCGCGGCGAGCCAGATCATCGCGGCCGGCAAAAACGTGCGCGCCGGCACGGCGACCTCTTCCAAGGGGCTGCTTTACATGATCGAGGTGCTTGAGAACGCGGCCGGCGGCGCCATCCCCTGCGGCCTCTTCATCGGCAACCGGGCGACCGGCGCGCCGATCAATATCTGGGCGGACCACAGCGACGCCTATGCCATGCGCGACAGCGGGCTGATCCAGATCTTCGCCGCCGACGGCCAGGAGAGCTTGGACAGCATCATCCAGGGTTACCGGATCGCGGAGGACCTGAGAGTGCGCATGCCTTTCGCCGTGAACCTGAGAGGCTTTACCGGAACCCACGCCTACGAGGGAGTCGAGATCCCTTCGCAGGAAGAGGTGGATCGCTACCTGCCGCCGTTCGTGCCGCTCTATTCGCTCTTCGCCCCCGAGAAGCCGGTGACCTATGGCGCCATGCTCTCGGCTTATCCCTATCGCAGACACAAGAGAAATCAGATGGCGGCAATCGGCAACGCCGCGGAAATCGCCCTCAAGGCGGGAAAAGATTTTGCCGAAAAATTCGGCCGCAGCTACGGCCACTTCGAATGGATCGGGGACCGCAAGGCTGAGCTGGTGGTCGCCCTGCTGGGGGAGTCCGCCGCCGCCGGCGAGGTGGCAACGCGCCATCTCCAGGGCAAGGAGGGGATCCCCGGCGTGGCCCTGCTGAAGATCCGGCTCTTCTCCCCCTTCCCGGCCAGGGAGATCGCCCAGGCGCTCAACCGGGCCGGAACCAAGGCCGTGATCGTTTTTGACGAAGGGCTGCAGCACGGCGGAGTCCTTCCCCCGCTCGCCCAGAGGATCACCGCCGCCGTTCACCTCCATCTCGGCGGCAAGGGACCGAAGATCGCCAGCGTGATCGGCGGACTCGGCGGCAGCGAGGTGCGCCAGGAGCACTTTCAGCTGATGTTTAACCTGGCCGCCAACATCGCCGAGGGCAAGCCTTATCGCCCCGAGCCCTACTGGCTGGACATCGACGAAGATCCCATCTTCGTCGAGCAAGAAAATCAGGTGAGCCCGAAGCTATGGAAGAAATGGGGCGAGATCTGGAAAAAACAGCCGCGCCAGGAAAAATATTGCGCGCCGATTCCCCCCGATACCGAGGAGATCCGGATCTACAGCCGGGCGGGACAGGGGGCGATCACCTCGGCGGTCGGTTTTACCGGCGCGGGCATCGAGAACGGCTACCGGCTCGTGACCGTGCCCGCTTTCGGCTCCGAGAGAAGAGGCGCGATCATCACCACGGATACGCTGATCAATTTTCACAAGGAGCGGAGGATTCGCTCCTTCATGCGCGCCTGGGATGTCGTCATCCTCTACGACGACACGATCCTCTATTCGCCGGAGCACCGGGTGCTGGACGGCCTCAAAGAAGGCGGCGCCCTTTTGGTCAACACCTCCCACATGAGCGTCAAAAAGATCCGCGGGCTGCTGGATGCCGGCGAAGGGCGCGTCCGGATCTTCACCGCGCCGGCGGCTGCGGTATCCGAGGGGCTGGGGCTCAAACATATCAACATGCCCATGCTGGGGGCGCTGCATAAGGTGTACGACAAGGTCCCGTTCGACAAGGCCCTCGGCTATTACGAAAGGAACGTCCCGCGGCCGCGCGAGGCGAGCCTGGAAGCCATCCGGCGCGGCCATGCGGAGACCACGGATCAAGAGATCCAGAGGACAAGAAAGGAGCGCCGGCTGCTTGTGAGCCAGGACTTTCTCGACTGGCGGCCCGAGGATCACTCGCAAGAAAGCTGGCCCTCGGCCCTGGAAGAGGTCCAGATCGGATGAGGTATCTCCATGTATAATATCCTTTTCAACCGCCACATCGGTCTCAACCCCCACAGCCTCCTCCTCCCGGAGCCGGTCCGTGATGTCGGCGACTACGGGGCAATTGCGACGACCGGTTTGACATCCGGACATCAAGGCTGCGTCGGCTGCGGCATGGTCAGCGGCACGAACCAGGTCCTGCGCGCGCTCAAGCTTTCGGGAAAACACGTGGTGGCGAGCATCGGCACCGGCTGCAACGAGGTGATCACGACGCAAAACACCTCCTGCTGGGGCGAGGTATCGGTCGATCACAATAATTTCCCCAACACCGCGGCCACGCTGAGCGGAAACATCGCCGCCCTCAAGGCGCTGGCCCAGGCCGGAGGGGTCTCGCCCGAATCGATAGTGAACGTCGGCATCGCCGGCGATGGGGGAACCTATGATATCGGGCTCCAGGCGCTGCTTGCCTGGATCGCCCGCGGAGAAAACGGCGTCTATGTCTGCCTCAACAATCAGGCTTACATGAACACCGGCGTCCAAGGCTCGGGCGCTACCCCGTACGGCACGGACACGACAACGACTCCTTTCGGCAAGGCGATCCGGGGCAATCAGAGAACGCCGCAATACCTGCTCGATCTCGCCCTGGCCGCCGGCGCCCCGTATGTGGCCGCCGCCTGCCCGCTCTGGCACCGCGACCTGATGATCAAGGCGCAGAAAGCCGCGGCGATCGAGGGGCCGTGCGTGCTCGAGGTCTACTCGGTCTGTCCGGAGGGCTGGAAGAGCGACACGGATGTGTTTCACGAGATCACCGAGCTGGCGCTAGAGACGCGCTCCTGGATCCTCTATGAGGCGGAAAGGGAGCGGGACACCAACACGGTGCTCTTCACGCTCAACTACCTGGCGAAAAAATATCTGCCGATCTCGGACTATCTCAGATTGCAGGAGCGGTTCGCCGGCATGAGGGATTTCCCGGAAATGGTCCGGCGGGCCCAGGAGATCATCGAGGCCAGGTGGTCCTTCTGGCGGCCGGTGATGGAGGCTAATGGAATCGAGTGGAAGGAGGAAGCCCGTGCAATCTGATCTGGTCCTGCGCGTTGCCGGTGAATCCGGCGAGGGCGTTATCACCATCGGAGAGACGCTCTGCAAGATCGCCGCAAGAGAAGGAATCCACATCGTCACCTTTCGCACCTTTCCGGCCGAGATCAAAGGCGGCTCCTGCATGATCCAGGTCCGGCTGAGCGAGAGACGCATCCCGTACCACGGAGAGGGCGTGGACTTCCTGGTCTGTCTCAACCAGGATGCCGTCGATGAAAACCTCCCGGACTTGAAGGAGCACGGCGTCCTGCTCTGCGAGGCGGAATGCGATCTGCCCGAGAAAAACCCCGGATGGACCGCCTACAAGGTGCCCTTTGACCGCATCGCCACGCGCGAGATCGGCAGCCGCATCAGCAAGAACATCGTCGTGCTCGGCGCCCTCTCCCATTTGCTTTCTTTGCCCAAAGAAACGATCGAAAAGTTCATCTCGGAGAAATTCGCCCGAAAGGGAAAAACGGTCCTCGATCATAACCTGGACGCCTTGCAGCGCGGCTTCGATTTCGCGCGCAGCCATCTCGCCAAAAAGGATTCCTACAGGCTCCCCAAAGGGAGCGGCCGGAAAAGACTCCTGATGACCGGCAACGAGGCGATCGCCATCGGCGCCACGGCGGCCGGGATGAGATATTTCTTCGGTTATCCCATCACGCCCGCCTCGGAGATCATGGAATGGCTCGCCGCGCACCTGCCCAAAATGGGCGGCGTGGTGCTGCAGACCGAGGACGAGATCTCGGCTATCTGCAGCGTCGCCGGGGCGTCCTGGGCCGGAGGCAAGAGCATGACCTCGACCTCAGGCCCCGGTCTCTCGCTCATGTCCGAAACCATCGGCCTGCTATCGATGGCGGAGATCCCCGCGGTCATCGTGGATTCGCAAAGGGGCGGACCGAGCACGGGCATGCCGACCAAGACCGAACAGTCGGATCTCCTGCTCGCCCTTTACGGCTCGCACGGAGACGCCACCAGGGTCGTTATGGCGCCGACCTCCGTCTCCGACAGCCTCCGCGTGACCGCGCTGGCCTTTGCCGTCGCGGAAAAATACCAGCTGCCGGTCATCATGCTGGTGGATCAGGCGCTGTCGGCGCGCCTCGAAACCGTCGATCGCGAAACCGTCGAGCGGCTGCCGCAAGGCTCCCGATCCTGCGCCTCGCCCGCAGACGGCGCCCCGTTTGTGCGCTACCAGCTCGGCGGCTCGGCGGTCTCCCCGGCCGCCCTGCCCGGCACCCAGGGAGGCGAGCATATGGTCACCGGCATGGAGCATGACGAGCGGGGCAATTTCGCCTGTGATGAAGAGACCCATACGGCCATGACCGTGAAGCGCTTCCGCAAGCTCGCCGCCATCGAAAGCGATCCGCTGGTCGCCGAGTTCTGCACCCGACTGGGCGACGAGAACAGCGAGGTCGGCATCGTCACCTGGGGCTCGTCGGCCGGGCCGGTCGAGGAGGCCCTGGCCATAGCCAAGGGCCTGGGGATCTCCGCTCAAGCGATCATCCCGAGGATTTTGAATCCGCTTCCCCATCAGGAGCTCAAGACCTTCTTCGGCAAGGTCAAGCGGGTCATCGTGCCGGAGCTTAACTTTGTCGGCCAGCTCGCCACGCTTCTCAGGTCCACCTATCGGATTCCCACGATCGGCCTGACCAAGGTGAAAGGGGTGCCGCTGGCGCCGAGCGAAATCGTCGAGAAGATCGTCGAAGCCGAATCCACCCTGAACGCAAGGAGCACAAGAGCCTATGGAAGAGCTGGATAAGTCCTGCGAATACCTGAGCGGCGTCTGCCCGGTCTGGTGCCCGGGCTGCGGTTACTACGGCATCCTCTCGGCGCTGGTCGAGGCCTTCGCCGATCTCAAGCTGCCGACCAAGGAGCTGACGCTGGTATCCGGCATCGGCTGCTCCAGCAGGCTGCCCTATTTCGTCAAGGCCTACGGCTTCCACAGCATCCACGGCCGCGGCCTGCCGATCGCCCAGGGAGTGAAGACCGCCAACCCGGAGCTCACCGTGCTGGCCGTGGGCGGAGACGGCGACGGGCTCGCCATCGGCGGCGGTCACCTGCCGCACGTGGCGCGCAACAACGTGGACATCACCTATCTGCTTTTCAACAACGCGATTTACGGCATGACCAAGGGACAGTTTTCCCCGACCACCACGCTCTATCCGGTCACCAAGACCTCGCCGTTCGGGCTGGCCGGCGAGGCGATCAACCCCTCGGCCCTGGCCATTGTTTACGGCGCCACTTTCGTGGCCCGCGGCTTCTCGGTCAAGAAGGAGCACTTGAAGGAGCTGATTATTCAGGGAATCCATCACCGCGGCTTTTCCTTCATCGAGGTGCTCGCCAGCTGCTCCTCGTTCAACACCACCGACATGAACGTGGCGCGGATCGTCAAGAACCTCGAGATGATCCCCGAGGACCACAACCCCGAGGACGCCATCGAGGCCTTGAGGCTCGCCGCGGACCAGGAGAAGATCCGTCTCGGGGTTTTCGTCCGCAATCAACGCCCCACTCTGGGGGACAAGTTCCAGGAGATGCGCCGGAAGGCCAAGGGCAAAGGCGCGGCCAACATGGAGGCGCTCCTGGGGCAATTTGCCTAGCTTGAAACGGAGGAGTTTTTATGCCGCAGAACCTGAAAGTGCACAAGAAAGACGCCGTCGCCACGATCGAGCTTTACCGGCCGCAGAAAAAAAATTCCTTAAACGGCGAGATGCGCGGGGAGCTCGAAGAATGCCTCAAGGAGCTGGCGCGCGACCGGAATACCAGGGTCGTCATCGTCACCGGCGGCGAAGAGATCTTCTGCGCCGGCGCCGACATCAGCGAGATCCAGGAGTCGGTTTCGGCGGAGGCGGCTTACCACCACGCGCGGGAGTTCCAGCTGCTCTTCGATCTGGTCGAGGCGCTGCCCCAGCCGGTCATCGCCGCGGTCTCCGGCTACGCTCTCGGCGGCGGATGCGAGCTCGCCCTGGCCTGTGATTTCCGCATCGCCTCCCAGACCGCCAGGTTCGGCCTGCCCGAGATCAAGATCGGCGCCTTTCCCGGCGGCGGCGGCACCCAAAGGCTGCCGCGCCTGATCGGGGCTAGCAAGGCCAAAGAGATGATCTTCACCGGCGATCCGATCGGCGCCGAAGAGGCGCTCTCCTTCGGGCTGGTCATGAAGGTGGTGCCGAAGGAAAAGCTCGCGGAGGAGGCGCACGCCTTTGCCGCCAAACTAGCCGCCCTTCCCCGGCTGGCGCTCCAGGCCTCCAAGGCCTCGATCAACAAAGGGCTCGAGATCGATCTTGC
>MGSR01000003.1 GCA_001798565.1 Deltaproteobacteria bacterium RIFCSPLOWO2_12_FULL_60_16 | reverse complement strand
TCCACGGACTAGAAAGGCCTTGCCTCTTTGGGGAATGGCCAATAGAATATCTGATAGCTAGGAGATGTTATGGCCAAAAAGATGGATAGGATTTTTGAGGAGCTCAAAAGCCTCTCTGAAAAGGAGCAGAAGGAGTTCCTCGCTCTTTTGCCGAAGGTTCTCAATCTAAGCCCCGAGGACCTGCTGTGGGCACGGCTCGCCGAGTCAGCCTTTAGCTTCTGGGATAATCCGGAGGACGCAATCTACGATGGGCTTTAATCGCGGCGGAACTTATTAGCGGACGTCCTTGAGCATTTGCCAGAAAATAAAACCCACAGCCACAAGAAGCGCAAGCCCGAGGATGATGGCAAAGAATTCACTCACTCTGAGCCTCCCTAAGGTTTTGAATTTCCCTTTCAATAGATCGATATACCCTGCGCAGCATCTCCGCAGACGCTACGGCTAGACCAGCACCTGCCAAGCCGAAAAGCCACCTTCTCAGGGTTATCTCCCCCAAAAGGAGCCCCATGCTTCCGCCTCCGACTGTGAGCACCGTTACCCATAACAAGCGAAAGGCCTCGGTACGGAGCTTTATCTTTTCCCTGATCTCATCAATCCTAGCCATACAGCACCTATTAAATTCTGGCACGGAAAGAGGTCAATGACAAGGAAAAACTTCATGGCGGGCATCCATAGGGACAAGAAGGAGCCGGAGAATAAAAGCGCGCGTGAAGGGTAAACGTCTGGTGATGGAACTGGCCTAGTTACATGCCACGGTCAAGAGACTCAACCGCCTTGAACATCTTGGAATAGCCGGTGCACCGGCAGAGGTTCCCGGCCATGGCGATCTTGATCTCCTCCAACGTCGGGGCCGGGTTCGTGTCGAGCAAGGCTTTGAGGGACATGAGAATTCCGGGGGTGCAGAAGCCGCACTGGACGGCCCCTTCTTTGACGAATGCTTCTTGCAACGGATGGAGCTTGCCGTTTCGGGCCAACCCTTCGATCGTGAGAATCTCACGGTCTTGAGCCGTGGCGGCGAGCACCAAACAGGCATTGACCGGCTTGCCGTCGAGCAGGACCGTGCAGGCGCCGCAGTCTCCCGCGTCGCATCCCTTTTTGCTCCCGGTAAGGCGCATCTCCTCCCGCAACACATCGAGGAGCGTGCGGTAGGGAGCGATCATGAGGTCGTAAGTCTCGCCGTTGACTTTGAGCGTGACGGGAATTTTCATCTCCAACCCTCCGCTTTGTGGTTTCGCGCCCTGGCGAGCGCCTCGCGGACCGCCCTGCGGCAGAGGACGCGGATCATATCGAGCCGGTAGCCGCGCGTGGCGCGGACATCGGATATCGGGCTCGCCTCCTCGGCGGCCACCTCGGCAGCCTCTTCGATGAGCTCGTCCCTGATCTCCTGGTTGGCGAAGATCGCCTCACCCCGGCGGGCGCGCAGGGGAGTCGGCGCCACGGAGCTCATGGCGATCCGGCACTCCGAGACGATCCGATCCGAGCCGTTAAGATGGATGGCGACGCCGACTCCGACGATGGCGATCTCCATCGCCTTGCGCCGCCCCAGCTTGAGATAGGTGGCGCCGCGCCGGCCCACCGGCTGCGGCACAAAAATCTCTTGCAGGATCTCGTCCGGCTCCAGCACCGTCCGGCGCGGCCCGAGGAAAAAGTCGTGAATGGCGACGCGCCTCTCGCCCCGCGCGCTCGCAAGGGTGAGAAGCGCGTCCATCAGAAGCAAAGGGGGAGCGGCGTCAGCCGCCGGGGAGGCATTGCACAGATTGCCCCCGAGGGTGCCGAGGTTTTGAATCTGCGCAGCTCCCACCTGGGCGCACGCCTCTGCCAGGTCCGGACATCGCTGCTGTATGATCCGAGAGGCTGCCACATCGCTATGGCTCACGAGAGCCCCGATGGCGACTCCCCTTTCCCCCTCGCTTCGGATAAAATTCAATTCGCTCAGTCTGCCTAAACTCATAACCGCTTGCGCTCTCAGCTTTCCGTCTTTCAAAAGCACCAAGAGATCGGTCCCGCCGGCGAGGATCTTCGCCCTCTCCCGGTAATCCTTCTTCATCTCCAAAGCTTCCGCCAGGCTTCTTGGCTGCAAGAGCTCAAACCGCATCTGCGCGCTCCTTTCCAGCGGCGACCGCCTTCCCTCCGGACGGGCCCGACTCCTTCAGCGCGTTGACGATCTTTTCCCCGCTGATCGGGAGATCGGTAATGCGCACACCCACCGCATCGAAGATCGCATTGGCCACCGCCGGCGCGATCGGGCAGGTCGGGAGCTCGCCGATCGACTTCGCTTGAAAGGGACCGGCCCCGGGCGCACCTTCGATCAGCAAGGTGATAATCTCGGGCGCCTCCCGCGGCGTGCAGAGCTTGTAATCGGTGAGAGTCGGGTTGGTCACCTTGCCGTCGACACGCTGGATTTCCTCCAGCAGACCGAAGCCGATCCCCTGGACGATTCCCCCTTCGATCTGCCCCTCGGCCGCGGCCGGGTTGATGGCGAAGCCGATGTCGTGAGCGGCTGTTATCCGCTTGACCTCCACGTATCCCCTTTCCGGGTCTACCTGGACTTCGGCGATATGCGTGGCAAAGCAGGTGTCCTCCATCTGGTTGCAGGAAAAAGTCTCCTCCGCCATGATCTGAGACTTCCCGGCGCCCTTCACCGCTTGAGCATAAGAAACCCTTTTCGCCGGCTCCGACTTGAGGAATAAAAAGCCGTCTCTGACATCGATAAGCTCCTGGGCCTGCTCGGGCGCGCACTTCAATAGCTTCGCGGCGCTCGCAACCAGCTCCTTTCTCACTTCCATGGCGGCCCGGTAGGCCGACTGTCCTGCGACAAAAGTCGTTCTCCCTCCGCCGGCCCCCTGGTCGTAGGGAGCTGAATCCGTATCCACCAGATTGATCGTAATCCGCTCCATGGGAACTCTGAGCGCCTCGGAGACGATCTGACAGAGGACGGTGCGCGCGCCTGTCCCCGGGTCCGACGCGCCGGAGATGATGTTTACGCTCCCGTCTCCATTCACGATGACCACGGCGCTCGATTCCCCGGTCCCGGTCGGCCGCTCGGCGCAGGCGATGCCGATGCCGTAGTGTTTGTTCGGTTTCGCCTTGCCCCAGCCGCTTTTCTCGACTGCGGCGCTCATGGTCTCTTTGATGTTGATCCCCTTCCAGGGCTCGCCTGTGGGCGAGAGGTCGCCCTCTTCGAGCGCGTTCATCCAGCGAAAGCGGAAAGGATCGAGCTTGAGATTGGCGGCGATCATGTCCATGAAGGACTCGACCGCGAATGAGGCCTGCGGGTCGCCGGGGGCGCGGCAGTGGCCGCACGGCGCCGTATGCGTGTAGACGTAGCGCCCTTCGATATGGACGTGCGGGATGCGGTAGGTCCCGGCGAGTTTTTTTGTGCCTCCCAGGCCGACCTGCGGCTTGTAGGCGGCATACGCGCCCGAGTCAAACAGGGCGCTCGCCTCCCACGCGGTAATTGCTCCTGCTTTGGTGACGCCGGCCTTAAGCCGGATAATGCTCGGGTGGCGCGGGCTGGCAGCCAGAAACTCCTCCTGCCGGGACATCACCATCTTGACGGGGCGTCCGGCCTTGCGCGCCAGGTAGTAGCAGAGCGGCTCATCAAAGATCATTCCCTTGCCGCCGAAATCGCCTCCTACGAAGCTCGGGATCACCCTGACCCTGGTAATCGGTATGCCGATAATCTCCGCCATCAGGCTCCGCACCCGGAACGGGACCTTGTCCGAGCTCCAGACGGTCACGTTTCCGTCCGGGCCGATATCAACGACCGCCGCGTGCGGCTCGAGATAGCCCTGGTGCACGATTTGCGTTGTAAAGGCATGCTCGAGAACCAGGTCGGCCTGGGCAAAGCCGAGAGCGATATCCCCTTTGGAAAATGTCTCGTGAAAAAAGACGTTGGTCTCCTTGACCGGCTTGGGCAGGCCCGAATAGGTATGCAATGCTTCATGGACGAGGAGCGCGCCATCTTTCATCGCCTCTGTGACATCGATCAGCGCCGGGCGCTCTTCGTATTCCATCTCGATGAGATCGAGCGCCTCGAGCGCCGTCTCTTCATCCACCGCGGCCACGGCCGCGACCTTCTCTCCGGCAAAACGCACCTCCCGCCTGGCCAGGAGCGGCACGTCCCGCACCCGCAAACCGATCAGGATCCCCGGGACATCCTCGGCCGTGATCACGGCTCTGACTCCGGGGAAAGCCTCCGCCCGCCGGGTATCAATGCGCGCGATCCGGGCGTGGGAATGCGGGGAGCGCTTGGCCTTGCCGTAGAGCATTCCAGGGAGCATGACATCCGCGGTGTAGCCGGCCGCGCCAGTCACCTTGGTTACGGCATCCACGCGGGAGACGGATTTTCCCACAGCGTAATAGTCAGACATGAAGCCCTCCCGGAAACAGGTTTCTCAACAGCCCGTCTGAATTTTCTGCTAAGCGCCGAATAATGCACGCAAGGTCCATGCCACGGTCTGCCGGCGCCGGCACAGGCCAGTCAGCGGCGAATCCCGGCCCGGGATGAGGAAAGGTATGAATTTTGTTAGTAACTTCATTTGATTTCCGCAGCCGGAGCATTCGGGAGGCATAAAGCAGGAGAAAGGCTTGAGATCCCGGCTGATACAGTTCCGAGCTTTTTTTAAATCTGGGAAAAATCTTTGCTCTTAGTCCCACGGGTAGGAATCAGGGAGCCGTGCCGTCTGGAGGGGACCATGCAATACGAAAAACTCTTTTCGCCTATCAAGATGAGAGGCGTCGCCTTTCCCAACCGGATCATGCGCACCTCGATGGTCTCGGGGCTGGCCACGGAGGATGGTCTGGTCACAGATCTCCTTAAAGAGAGATACCGGAGAGAAGCGAAAGGAGGAGCCGGCTCCATTGTCGTCGAGGCCGCGGTGATCCTTGCCTCGAGAAGCTCCTTCAACCTGCGCATCAGCGACGACTCGTTTATCGGAGGATTGAAGGCCCTGGTCGATGCCATCCGCGAGGCGAATCCCGAGCCCAAGGTCGGGCTTCAGATCATGCACTTTTTAAAGATCTCCCGGAGCGGCTGGAGACAAAAGGTGGAGGATTTCAAGCCCGAGGAGCTGCCGGTCATCGTCGAGCAGCACGCCAAGGCCTCCAGGCGAGCTGTCGCCGCGGGCTTCGATTTCATCGAGCTGCACATGGCGCACGCCTATACGCTCGCTTCATTTTTATCCAAGATCAACAAGCGGACGGACAGATACGGCGGCAGATTGGAAAACAGATTGAGGCTGCCGATAGAAGTCTATCGCGCGGTGCGCGGCGCCGTAGGCGAAACTTTCCCCGTGGGGATCAGAATCAACGGCGAGGATTTCACCGTCGAGGGGAATACGCTGTTTCAGAGCACGCGCATCGCCAGAAGGTTCGCCAGGCTAGGGGCTGATTTTATCAGCGTATCGGCGGGCAGCAGATTCGAAGATGCCCTGCCCCCCGCTCCGAATATGCCGCCGGACCCGATGTCCGGCTACAGCGGCCACAGGATGAGCCCGTGGTGGTGGTTTCCCGACATGGCGCATGCCTACCTCACGGACGGGATTCGCAAGTACGTTCGCGACGGCGGCTATGACGCGCCGCTGGTGACCGTCGGCAAGATCAGAACCGCGCGCCAGGCGGAGCAGATATTGAGCGAGGGCAAGGCGGATATGATCGGCCTGTGCCGCGCCCTGCTCTGCGATCCGGACTGGCCTGTCAAGGCGAAAGAAGGAAGAGAAAAGGATATTGTCCAGTGCACCGCATGCAACTGGTGCCTTGAGGCGGACTCGAGATTCGAGAAGGTGACCTGCTCGCGCTGGCCCGAAGGGGCCATGGTCGCCCCCGAGCCTTTCCTCCCTGATATGGCCCGCCCCTCCGAGCTTCCCGAAGACGCCACGCTGTAGTATTAGCTTAATGCGTGGGGCGGCTTGAGATATGGAAACGGCGGGCGCGCGAGCTTAAACGGGAGATATATGCCATTTATCTGGCGTATAAAGATCCCCGAGTCCCCTGGTACGCCAAGCTCCTCGCCGCGTGCGTCGTCGCCTACGCCTTCAGCCCCATCGATCTTGTTCCTGATTTTATCCCGGTCTTAGGCTACCTCGACGATCTGATTCTTGTCCCTCTGGGTATTTATTTCGTCCTCAAATTGATCCCCGACGATGTGATGTCCGAGTGCCGGGAAAAGGCCCGAGCCTTGTCCGGGGAGAAACTACCCACCAACTACCTCGCCGCGACGGTAATCATTGCTGCCTGGATTTTGCTCGCGCTGCTGTCCGTTCATCTTCTCTTGGGCATCCTTCGCGATTGACTTCGGATGGGGCAAAATGCTTTGTTGCCGGAGAACCACAGCCGGTGCTATCGTGCCACCGGGTTAGACGTAGGGCTGGCAACTCCAGAATAGTAAGGGAGGGCGTATGCTTAAAAACCAGATGTTCAAAGGTGCCTCCGGTCTGGCGGCCGTCGTCCTCTGGATCGCGCTTTTCGGCGCCGCCCTTTTGATCGACTCAAAGCCTTACAGAAACAGGCTCTCCGCCACCCCTTCTGTATCGGGTGCGGCCACATCCGGGAATCCCGACGTTGCGCAGAAGTTCGACTGGTCGGCCTTCGGCGTCTCCGTTCTCCTCTATACCCCTCTGAACGCCGCCATCCTGACCTTGATCGCAGGCTTCATCGGCGGATGCGCCAGCAACATCACTTACGGATCTGGCCAAAGCCGCGCCTCCGGCCATGAATCGAAAGACCAGGAGGATCGGACGCAGATAAGACAACTATTTCTAACCGAGAGCCCCATTGCCTCCATGCTGAGAAGTTTCATGGTCTATTTGGGATTGATCGCCGGGGTCTACATCACGACGAACGACCCCTTTGCAAATCCGACGGCGGACCAGTATGTGCGTTTCGCCGGGACGACCTCGCTGCTCGCCTTTGGAGTCGGTTACGATCCCACGAAGTTCCAGGACCTGATCAATCTTGTTCCCCGACTCGGCGCAAAGCGATCGTAATAACGGCAGCCGATCTCCCGCTAAGGCGGCGACACTCCTGACCTGCTATTTCTGGCAGGCGGGGCAGTAGAAGGCGCTGCGGTTGCCGACGGCGACCCGCTTTATCGTCGCGCCGCAGACTCTGCATTTCCCCCCTTCCCGATCATAGACCGCGAGATGGTTCTGGAACTCGCCAAAGCCGTCCTCGGCGTCGCGGTAGTCCGAGAAGGAAGTCCCGCACCAGCGGATAGCGGCTTGTAGAACCTCGGGGATCATCTCGGCAATCCGCTCCACCCGGGCTCGGCCCAGCCTCCAAGCTCTCGCCGTCGGCCGGACGCCGGCGTTAAAGAGAATCTCATTGGCGTAGATGTTACCGAGGCCGGCGACTATCCGCTGGTCGATGAGTAGATCCCTGATTCGCCTTCGCGAGGCGCGAGACGCGGCATAGAGGTAATCGCCGTTGAATCGCGGATCGAACGGCTCCAACCCCAGGTTCCTTATCTGCGCGAGGCCTTCCAGACCCGCGCGGGAGACCACTAGAGATAGACCAAAGCGGCGCGGGTCGTGGTAGCGGAGCTCATGGCCGTTATCCAGGCTCACGATGATGTGATCGTGCTTTTCTCTCGGTCTCCCGCCGGCCACGTGAATGAGTTTGCCCGACATTCCCAGGTGAAACAGCCAGACCGTCTCTCCCTCGAGCAGAAACAGAATATACTTGCCCCTGCGCTCGACGCCTAAAACGGCCTTTCCTTGGAGACGCGAAGGTATGCCGGGCGCAACCCGGCTGCGCAGGCGCCGCTCCCGGACTTCAACCCGGAAGAGCCTGCGCCCGCTCACAAGCGGCCGCAATCCCCGGCAGATAGTCTCGACTTCGGGAAGCTCGGGCATAACAAGAAGAGTTCTGAGTTTCCGCTTTCAGCTTTCAGCCGTCAGCTCGGTCTTTTCCAGAGCGTGAGCCAGACGGATAAATTCATCCACGCTCAGGGTCTCGCCGCGCCGTTTCGGGTCGATCCCCTCGCGCTCGAGCAGCGCTTTGACTTCTCCCCGGCTTTTTTTCAGCCAGCTTCCCAGAGCATTGCTCAGTGTCTTGCGCCTCTGCCCGAAGGCCGCGCGCACGACTCCACGCAGGACAGGGAGGGTTTCCTCGGCGAGCCGGGGCTCGGAATAGAGAGCAAGCTTGAGAACCATCGATTTCACCTTAGGCCGCGGGAAAAACGCTTCAGGCGAGACCGAAACCCGACCCAGGATCCGGCCGTGAATCTGGCACCAGACAGACAGGGTGCCGTAGGCCTTCGTGCCGGGGGATGCGGCCATGCGCTCCGCCACCTCCCTCTGAACCATCAGCACGAGAACCGAGAAGTGTTTCCTCAGCTCAAAAATTCGAAAGAGCACCGGCGTGGAGATACTGTAAGGCAAATTGGCCGCCAGCTTGACCCTACGGCCCGGCAAGAAAGAATCGAACGACACTTTGAGCACATCGCCTTCGATCAGATTGAACGCCGGGTGAGAGCCCAGAGGGCTTTGGCGCAGCCGCTCCGCCAGCAGCGGGTCCACCTCGATGGCCCAAACCCGGGCCGCCGTCTCGACCAGCCTGCGCGTCAAGAAGCCCAAACCCGGGCCGATCTCGAGAATCTCATCTTGCCCGGACGGTTCGAGCAGGCGGAGGATCGCTTCGAGGACGGTATCGTGGACGAGAAAATGTTGGCCGAGTTTTTTTCTCGGTCTGAAGTCGAACTGTCGCAGCGCCGCGCGCGCCTCTTGGTAGAGAGAAACCATAATGCTCGTTATTCGTGTATTGGTTATTAGTTAAACGAGTAGACGAGTCAACCAGTAACGAGTAACGGTTATTATAAGGTGAGGTCAGCGTCGGCATTCAGGCTGAAATCGTCTCTGTGGCCGCGTTTCAGCCGGTGATGGCCGGTGAGAGCGATCATGGCTCCGTTATCAGTACAGAGAGCCGGAGAGGGAAAAAAGAGCTCCATCCCCTTTTCCCGCGCCCCTTGCTCCATCCTCTCGCGCAAACGGCTATTGGCGGCCACCCCGCCGGCCAACACGATGCGGCCTACACCAAGCTCCGCCGCCGCTGCGAGCGTGGGCCGCACGAGCATATCGACCACGGCCTCCTGGAAGCTGGCCGCGATATCGGACTTCCGGGCCTGCCACGCATCCTCTCCCCGCGCCTTGAGATGGTGCCAGACGGCCGTCTTCAACCCGCTGAAGCTGAAATCGAAAGAGCGCTTCTTCATCCGCGCCCTGGGAAAGCGGATCGCCTTGCGATCACCGCCGCGCGCCAATTGGTCGATCACCCTTCCTCCCGGGTAGCCCAACCCCATCATCTTCGCGACTTTGTCATATGCCTCGCCGGCTGCATCGTCCCGCGTGCCTCCCAGGTACAGATAGTCACCGTAGCCGCGCACCGAATAAAGCAGGGTATGCCCCCCGGAGGCGAGCAGCGCGACATAAGGAAAGGAGACCTCCCTCTCCAGAAAGATCGCCAAGAGATGGGCCTCCAGATGGTTAATGCCGACGTAGGGTATTCCCCAGCGGAAAGAGATCCCTTTGGCCACGGAAAGCCCCACCAGGAGGGAGCCCACCAGGCCCGGACCGCGCGTCACCGCGATGCCATCCAGATCCTTCAACTCGACCCCCGCTTTTTTGAGAGTCCCATCGATGATCGGAAGGATGTGGCGCACGTGCTGACGAGAAGCCAGCTCCGGCACGACGCCGCCATAGGGGCCGTGGACTCCATCCTGGGAAGAGACGATGCCGGCAAGAACCGCGCGGCCGTCGAGCAGCACTGCCGCTGCCGTGTCATCACACGAGGTCTCTACACCCAGAACTAACATGGCACCAGCGAGAAACGGCCGCTAACGGGACG
>MGSR01000002.1 GCA_001798565.1 Deltaproteobacteria bacterium RIFCSPLOWO2_12_FULL_60_16 | reverse complement strand
GGATGGGCGCGATCGTACACCGCCGTGAGCTGGTCCAGGTTCACGTGGGTATAGCGCTGCGTGGTGGAAAGACTGGCATGGCCCAGCAGTTCCTGAATCGCCCGCAGATCGGCGCCGCTGTTCAGCAGGTGCGTGGCGAAGGTGTGGCGCAGCCCATGCGGCCCTATCCTCACTGTAATCCCCGTGGCGCGCAGGTATTTCTCCACGATCCGCGCCACGCTCCGGGTCGTGATCCTTCCTCCCAGTCGGTTGAGAAAGACCGGCGTCTCTCCCCTGGCTGCCCGGCTGCCCTTTTTTCCCTGCTCGGCGCCGTAGTCCCGCAGCGCCTGCAGGGCCACCTCTCCGACGGGGACGATCCGTTCCTTGGATCCCTTGCCCAGCACCTTGAGGATGCCCAGGCGGAAATCTATGTCTTCCCAGTCGAGACCCACCAGCTCGCTCACCCGAATCCCGGTCGAGTAGAGCACCTCCAGGATGGCGCGATCTCGAATCTCCAGCGAGCCGGCCGCCGGCACGCCGCCGAGCAGGCGGAATACGTCGTCCACCGAGAGAAAGACCGGCAGCGGCTTCTCCTGCTTCGGCGCCGCCAGCCCCGACAGGGGATCCTTCGAAATCCGGCGCTCCCTGATCAGATAGCGAAAAAATCCCTTAAGGGCGGCGAGTTTTCTGCCGATGGAGCTCTTGCGGCAGACTTTGGCGAGCGCTCCGAGATAGGCCCGCACGACGTGGCGATCCACCTCCTCGAGCGCGATCTTCTTTTGTTCGCCTTGGCACAATCCCTGTTGCCGCAGGAATTGCTGAAACTGCTTGAGATCGCTCAAGTAGTTTCTCAGAGTATGAGGAGAGAGATTCCGCTCAAGCCGCAGATGGGCGGCGTATTGTTCAATCAGATCCTCCACGCTAAACCTCTGAAAAACTTTTTGATATTAGCATAACACGCGCTGGTTGAAAACAAAATCAGCCCGCTGAGACCCTTTTAGCCCCTGATAAAATGTGTTAAGGCTCTCCCTGCGTCCCGGACTGCGATAACCCCAGATGAACCGTGAAGAGCGAGTCTCTTTCCGCAACGGCCGGGGACAAACCCTCAAAGGGATCCTGCATCACCCGGCGGCCGGCTCTCTCAGCGCGGCGGCGATCCTCTGCCACGGCATGGAATCCAACAAAGAGAGCGAGAAGCTCGTCGCCTTGAGCCGGCGGCTGGCGGAGAAAGGAATCCTGGCTTTGCGGTTTGATTTCGCGTGCGCCGGAGAGTCCGGCGGCAAATTCGAGGAGATCACCTACAGCGGCGAGGTCGAGGATCTACGGGCCGCCTTCGACCTGATACTCAAATACCGGGTCGGCAAAATCGCCATCCTGGGCTCCAGCATGGGAGGAACGGTGGCGGTCTTGTTCGCCGCCGAGGAGCCGAGGGTGGCCGCCCTGGTCACCATCGCGGCGCCCTGCCACCCGGAAAGAATCACGCAGAAGCTGCTGATGCCCGAGCAGGTGGAAAACTGGCGCCGCTCGGGATTCGTCATGTATCACGGCCGCAGGATCAATGTCTCGCTCCTGGATGACCTGCAAGAGATCCACGTTCCCGTGGCCGCGGGAAAAGTCTCTTGCCCGGCGCTGGTCATCCACGGCGACGCCGACGATACCGTCCCCGTCGAAGAGGCCGGCGAGCTCTTCACCGGGCTTCGGGGCCTGAAGAAGATACGCATCCTAAAGGGCGCCGACCACCGGCTGTCGGACCCCGCTCTGCTGGAAGCGGCTCTGGGTGAATCTCTCGCCTGGATGACTCAACACCTGCGGTAGAAGAGGGATGAAAAGGCCGCTTGCGTCGTTTGCTCTGCTGCTGCGGCTGTGGATTCTGTTCCTCGGCGGCTGCCGGAGAGATCTGCATACCGCTCGCGGGGTCGCCGAGGAGTTTGTCGACCAGCACTACGTCCGGATCAACCTGCAAAAAGCCCAAGAGCACTCGGTGGGGCTGGCCTTGCAAAAAGTCAACGAGGAGATCCGCTTGACCTCCGGCCAGGCGATCGACGCCTCGACGCGCAAACCCAGGGTCCATTACCGCATCGTGGAAAAGAAGGAAGCGGAGAGACAAGCCTCGTTCCTGTTCGAAGGCAGGATCGAGGTGGAGGACGCGCCGGAGTTCACCCGCCGCTGGCTCATCGTGACGCGCAAGGAGGGAGACAGGTGGCGGGTCTCGAACTTTACGGAGTATGACTAGGTCTCGAAGATCGCCCGGTCAGCTCCCCGCCACTCCCGGCGCTACACCTTGCAGGGCAACCTCTTTACGACTCGGCTTAATTCCCAGCGCCAGGCCCGCGGCGACCATCGCGATGCTCCCGCCGGCCAGGAAGGCAAACTGATAGTCCCCCAGCCAGACGCGGATGGCGCCCGCGCCGCTGGCCATGAGCGCGGCCCCGATTTGATGGGACAGAAAAATCCAGCCGTAAATCCTCCCGACGGACTGTCTGCCGAAGGTATCGGCCGTGATGGCGATCGTCGGCGGCACGGTGGCGAACCAGTCCAGTCCGTAGATAACGGCGAAGATAAACAGGCCCGAGAAGTCGGTGACGAACGGCAAGATGAAGAGCGAAACACCCCGCAACGCGAAGATAAGAGACAACCACTTGCGGGGCTGGACGCGGTCGATCATCCAGCCGGAAAGGATAGTCCCGACAAAGTTCAGGCCGCCCATCACGCCCACCGTAGCCGCGGCCGTGACTTGCGGAATCCCGTGATCGATGGAATGCGGGATCAGGTGAGTGCCGATCAGCCCGTTGGCCGTGCCGCCGCAAATAAAAAAACTGCCCGCCAGCAGCCAGAAGGTCGACGAGGAGAACGCTTCCCGAAGCGAAACGCCTTCTGAAGAGCGCGCCGCGCCGCGCAGAGCGGCAAGCCCTCCGCCAGGGGAGACTCCCGGCTTTCCGGAACCATACGGCTCCAGTCCCAGATCAGCCGGGTCGTTGCACATCCACAGGAAAACCATGGGTATCAGGATGAGGCACACGACCGCCAGAATGAAAGAGCCCGTGCGCCATCCGGAGAAAACGATGAGCGCCATGAAGAGCGGAATGAAAATCAACTGCCCCGTGGAGCTCGCGCTGTTGAGGATGCCCAGGGCGAGCCCGCGGCGCGCCACGAACCAGCGGTTGGCCACCGTCGCCGACAGGACAGAGCCCACCCCGCCGGCGCCCAGCCCGACGACAATTCCCCATAGGAGAAAGAGCTGCCACAGTTCCCGCATGACCATCGTCGCGCTGACGCCGACCAGCAACAGAGACAAACTCCCGAGCATGACCCGTCTCGCCCCGAAACGATCGAGCAGCCATCCGCTGATCGGCGCCGCCACGCCGAAGAGCAGGAGGTTGAGGCTGATGGCGGAGGCGATCGCCGCCCGGCTCCAGCCGAACTCCATCTCCAGCGGATGGATCAGCACGGTCGGCGATGAACGGATACCCGCGCCCGTCAGCGTCGTCAAAAAGCTCAAGGCGAGAACAAGCCAGCCGTAGTAAAAGGGAACAGGAAGGGGAAGGCGCGATTGGGGTCTCATCTCGTTGCCTTGCATGTTTTTATATAACTCTATTTCTGCCGAAGCACAAACTGTCATTCGGTCCTCTTTTTTATCTCCGCCGGTCTTGCTTTCACCGGGTTGTTGTATAAGAAAGAATTGCCTATGGAGAGCCTGAGACAGGCGGCGGGCCTGGTCCTGGCGGGGCTGCTAGCCGTCGCCCACGCCCAGCCGGCGGACTCGATTCTCGACGAAATCCCCTTCGTCCCCACCCCCATGGAGGTGGTCGACCGGATGCTGGAGATGGCGGAGGTGAGTCGAGGAGACGTGGTTTACGACTTGGGGAGCGGGGACGGCAGGATTGTGATCCGGGCGGCAAAAAAGTACGGCGCGAGAGGCGTGGGCATCGAGATGGACGCTCAGCTAGTAAAACTTTCTCGGGAAAAAGCCCGTGAAGAAGGCGTGAGCCATTTGGTGGAGTTTCGAGTCGAGGACGCGCTGAAAACTGATGTCTCGTCTGCGACGGTAGTGACCCTTTACATGCTGCCGTGGTTCAATGCCCAGCTGAGGCCCGCCTTCGAGCGGCAGCTAAGACCGGGCGCGCGCGTGGTGGCGCACGATTACGACATCGAAGGCTGGATCCCGGCGCGGGTGGACAAGCTCTCCACGATCGAGAACAAGGTCGGCGGCGCGCGCCACCAGCACATCATTTATTTGTGGAGGATGAAATAAGCGCGCGACGTCTCTTATTTTATCTCAAAGGGGATGCCGGTCTTGCGCGAGATATCCAGCAGGTCATCCACGACGGCCTTTAGCAGAGGGATGCCCTCCTTGCTCCGGATCGCCTCGGCTTCTCTTTCAGGATCGCCGGGGATGAGGGGTCCGTTCGTGCCGGGAGCGGGCCTGGTGCTTCGGAATACGTGAATCCATTCATCGATCTGCTTCTTAAACTCGTGTTTGTCGATCAAGCCGTCGATCTCAATCGCCCCGAAGAAATGGCCGATGCCCTTGCCTACGCTGCGCGTCGGGACTTCCTGTCTCAGAGCGAAGGGCGGCGCAAAGGGCCCCCAATTGGCGCCGCTTAAGACGGCGCACAAGATGTCGACCATTGCGGCGAGCGCGTAGCCTTTGTGTCCTCCCAATTCCCTTTCAGAGCCGAGGGGCAGCTGCGCCCCGCCGTCGATCATGTCCCGCGGATCGGTCGTCATGCGGCCCTCTTTATCGGCAATCCAGCCTCTCGGAATCTCCGTCTTCTTCCGCAGCGCGATCTCTATCTTGCCGTAGGCGACCGCGCTGGTGGCCATGTCTATGACGATAGGGGGCTCTTTGCAGGCAGGGAAGGCTATCGCGATGGGATTCGTGCCAAGCATCCTCTCCGTTCCCCACAGAGGGGCAACCAGCTTCGTGGAGTTGGTCATGGCCCAGCCTATGAGATCTCTCTCCAGCGCCTTCAAGGGATAATAGCCGGCGATGCCGAAGTGATTGGTATGGCAGACGCTCACCCAGCCCGAGCCGTATTTTTCCGCTTTTTCCATGGCGATCTCATTCGCCTTCGGCCCTACCACCAGGCCCAAGCCGTTATCTCCATCGACGGTCGCCACGCTCGCTTTTTCCCGGACAATTTTTATATTGGGCCTGGAATTGATTCTCCCGAGCGAGAGCATGTCAAAATAGCTATGAAGCCGCGCCACGCCGTGGGAGTCGATGCCTCTCAAATCGCTCCTGGCCAACACATCCGCGGCCTGTCCGGCATCGGCCGCCGGCACACCGAAATGCACGAACACTTTGGCGCAGAAATCCTTGAGGTAATCAACCGGGAAAACGTAGAATTCCTGATCGTCGGTCATGGCCGTCAAGTCGCCGCCCCAACCGCTATCGCCTCCTTGAGAGTGAACGCGCCGCTGTAAAGGGCGCGGCCGACGATGACTCCCTCTACGCCGTCTCTCTCTAACCCCTTCAGACGGCGGATATCTACCAAGGAGGAGACGCCTCCGGAAGCGATCATGGGGATCTTCACCGCACTGGCGACGCGAAAGGTATCCTTAATATTGACTCCGGAACTCGTCCCATCACGGCCGATATCCGTATAGATGATCCGTGAGGCCCCGTCCCTTTCGCACCGCCTTGCCAGCTCCACGGCATCCATCGCGGTGCCTTCCTTCCACCCCTTGACGGCGACGTGTCCCTCACGGGCATCGATGCCGGCGACGATCTTTCCGGGGAATTTGCCGCAAACCGCGCGGAGAAAATCTGGATCTTCATACGCTGCCGTCCCCAGGACGACACGTGCGACACCCAGCGCTAACGACTCCTCAATGGCCTCCAAAGAGCGCAGGCCGCCGCCTAATTCTACCGGCACGCCGAACCCCATGCAGATGGCTGCCACCTCCTGCTTATGCACCGGCCGGCCTTCGACGGCGCCGTTGAGGTCCACCACGTGGAGCAGCTCCGCCCCCTGCTCTACCCAGTGCTTGGCCGCCTCCACGGGACTCTCGTAATAGACAGTGTCCTTGTCCATGTCTCCCTGGTAAAGGCGCACGCACCTGCCATCCTTGATGTCGATGGCCGGGATGATCAGCATGGAATCACCTCGTTTCTACGAAGCGAGCGAAATTGGCCAATATACGGAGCCCGATCTGCTGGCTCTTTTCCGGGTGAAACTGGCAGGCGAAAAGATGATCCGTGGCGATGCTGGAGACGAAGCAGGTTCCGTACTCCGTCGTGGTGGCGATCACGGATTCGTCTTTCGGCGCGACATAATAGGAGTGAACGAAATAGACAAAGGCTCCATCCGCGATCCCCTCCAGGAACGGAGATTCTTTTCGCTTCTCTATGCGGTTCCAGCCCATGTGGGGGACCTTGAGCCCGTTCTCCGGGCGGAAACCCACCACTCTGCCGGGCAAAAGATCCAGCCCCTTCTGCGGTCCGAACTCCTCGCTTTCGCTAAACAGCAGCTGAAAGCCCAGACAGATTCCCAGAAACGGCTTCTTATCCAGCACCACCCGGCGCATGGGCTCTAGCAGCCCAAAGCGCGTGAGATTTTCCATGCAGGCGCTGAACGCGCCCACCCCGGGGAGCACGACCCCATCGGCGCAGAGGATCCGCGCGGCGTAGCGCGTCACCTCGACTCTACAACCGACGCGCTCCAGTCCTTTCTGCACGCTGCGCAGGTTTCCCATGCCGTAATCCACGATCGCGATCATAGGCTCCCTTTGGTGGATAATACCCCCTTGATCCGCGGGTCGACACGCGTGGCTTTTTCCATAGCCCGGGCCAGGGCCTTGAAGCAGGCCTCGATGATGTGATGCGGGTTCTCCCCCTGCGAGACGTTGATGTGGAGGTTCATCCCGAGCTGGTTGGCAAAGGCCTGGAAAAACTCGTGCGGCAGATCGGTGTCGAAGTTCCCCACGCGCCCCGGGCGGACCCTGACGTTGTAAGAGAGATAGGGCCGTCCGCTCAGGTCCACGACCACATGCGCCAGGGTTTCATCCAGCGGAACGCTCGCCTCGCCGAAGCGGCCGATACCCTGCTTGTCTCCGAGACTCTCTTTGAAGGCCTGGCCCAGAGCCAGGCCGACATCCTCCACCGTGTGGTGAAAGTCCACGTCGATATCCCCCTTCGCCCTCACCTTGAGGTCAAAGAGCCCGTGGCGGGTAAAGATCTCGAGCATGTGATTGAAAAAAGGTATGCCGGTCTCGATCTCCGCCGCGCCGCCGCCGTCGAGATCGATCTCGACAGTGATCTCTGTCTCCTTGGTCTTGCGGCTCGCTCTAGCCTTTCTTGCCATAGTCCCTCCCTTTGCTGAACCGTACCTCCACGGCGCGGGCATGATCGTACAGCCCCTCGAGCCGCGCCAGATGAACGATCTCGGGCGCCAATGCGCGCAGCCCCTTCCGGCCCGCCTGGATCAGGCTCGTTCGCTTGACGAAGTCGTAGGTCCCGAGCGGCGAAAAGAAACGGGCGCTTCCTCCGGTCGGCAAAACATGATTCGGGCCCGCCATGTAATCCCCCAGGGGCGGGGTCGAATACGGGCCAAGAAAAATAGCCCCGGCATTGCGAATGGCGCGGGCCCACCTGTGAGGCCGCCGCACCAGCAGCTCGACATGCTCCGGGGCGATCTCGTTGGCGATCTCCACCGCCTCTGCCAGTCCCCGGCAGATGATGATCGCGCCGTATCTCTCGAGCGCCTTCACCGTAATCGCGCGACGCCTGGTCTTCCGGAGCTGCCCTGCCAGCGCAGCTTCGACCCTGCGCGCGAGCAACGACGACGGCGTGACGCAAAGCGCCGCTGCCATCTCATCATGCTCGGCCTGCGAAAGCATGTCCGCGGCCACGTGAGACGGGTCCGCATGGGCGTCGGCCAAGAGCAGAATTTCACTGGGGCCGGCGATGGAGTCGATATCGACCTCGCCGAAGACCATTCTCTTAGCGGCCGCAACATAAATATTTCCGGGTCCCACGATCTTGTCGACTTTAGGGACGCTCTCCGTCCCGAAGGCTAACGCCGAAATCGCCTGGGCGCCGCCGACCCGAAAGATCCGATCCACGCCCGCGATCCGGGCCGCCGCCAAAACAGCCGCCCCGTCATTTCTCAGGCCGAGCGGAGAGGCCATGATGATTTCCTTCACCCCGGCGACCTTGGCCGGTATTACATTCATCAGGACCGTGGAGGGATAGGACGCCTTGCCCCCCGGCACATAGACTCCCACCCGCGCCAGCGGAGTTATCTTCTGGCCGAGGAACAATCCCAGCGCGTCCCGGTAGCCCCAGCTCTTCTCAAGTTGGCGCCGGTGAAAAGCCGCGATCCTCCCGGCGGCCAGGCGCAAGACGCGGAGATCCTCTCGGGAGATCCTGTTTGCCGCCCGGTCGATCTCCACCTGCGGGACCTCCAGCGTCGATTCGCGCAGACGGATTCCGTCGAAGCGACGGGTGAAACGGATGAGCGCGCGATCCCCGCCATTTTTTACCGCCCGGATAATCTGCGCCACCCGCTTCTCGACCTGCGCTTCCTTCGCTCCTCGTCGTCCGATGATTCTTCGGAGCGTAGGCTTGAATGCCGGATCGCTCGTCTTGATGACCCTAATCCTCATCCTCTTAACCCTTGAACCTTTGAAATCATCAACCTTTAATCCTCTGGATGTCCGCCCCCAGGCGAGAGAGCTTCCTCTCGATATGCTCGTATCCGCGGTCCAGGTGATAGACCCTGGAGATCTCGGTCTGGCCCTTGGCCACGAGGCCCGCCAGCACAAGCGACACGCTGGCTCGGAGATCGGTCGCCATCACCGGCGCCCCCGACAGGCTCCCCACCCCTTTGACAACGGCGCGATTTCCCTCGAGACGGATATCCGCTCCCATGCGGCTCAATTCCAGGGCGTGCATAAAGCGATTTTCAAAAATCGTCTCCGTGATGACGCTCACCCCGGCGGATACCGACATCAGAACCATCATCTGGGCCTGCAGATCGGTGGGAAATCCCGGATAGGGAAGCGTGGTAATGTCCACGCTCTTCGGCTTGATTGCTCCCTTCACCCGGATCTCATCCGCTGCCACAGCCACTCCGACCCCGGCCTCCTGGAGCTTGAGCACGAAGGCATCGAGATGATCGGACCGGGCCCCGCGCACCGCAATATCCCCCCCGGTCAGGGCCGCCGCAACCATGAAAGTCCCGGCTTCGATGCGGTCGGGAACGACCCGGTGCGATACGCCATGCAGCCCGCCCACGCCCTCGATCGTGACCATGCCGCGGCCCGCTCCGCCGATCCTGGCACCCATCTTATTCAACACGGTAGCCAGCTCTTCTATCTCGGGCTCTTTGGCCGCGTTCTCGATTATGGTCGTCCCTTCCGCCAAGGTCCCCGCCATCATCAAATTCTCCGTCGCGCCGACCGACGGCAGGTCCAGATGGATCCTTGCGCCTCTCAGCTTCTTAGCCTTGGCCTCGACGTATCCGTGGACCAGATCGATCTCCGCTCCCATCTCGGCCAAGCCCTTTAGATGGAGATTGACCGGTCGCATGCCGATCGCGCATCCGCCCGGCGTCGAGACTCGCGCCTGGCCGAAGCGCGCCAGCAGCGGCCCCAAGACCAGAAACGAGGCGCGCATGGTCTTGACCAGATCATAGGGCGCCTCCATTCCGCTCAGGCCTCCGGCCTGGAGCGCAACCTGGCCGACGCCGCCAGCCTGTCGCCCGTCTTTTTCAACGGTCACTCCCAGGCGCGAGAGAAGCTTCAAGGTAGTGTGGATGTCCATCAGGTCGGGGATCCCCTGATAGAGGCACTTTTCCGGGGTGAGCAGGGAAGAAATCAACAGCGGCAGCGCGGCATTCTTCGAACCGCTGACCGACACTTCCCCCTCCAGCCTCCGCCCTCCCTGGATCAGGATCTTATCCATTAGGATGGCGCCGCATCAGAGAGAAGCTTTTGCGCGACCACGACCCGATCCTTCCCGGCGTAGTCCTGATAGACGGACGGCGCATCGTAATAGCCAGTGCCGGCAAATAGACGGCAGACTTCCGCGCCCATGTCCGCGCCGATCTCGAGCGCCACGAATCCTCCTTCCGCCAGATAAAGATGAGCCTCCTGCGAGATCCGGCGGTAAAAATCGAGTCCATCCGCGCCTCCATCCAGGGCCAACCTGGGCTCCCAGTCACGAACCTCCGGGGTCAAGCGCGGCAATTCCGCCCGGCGCACATAAGGGGGATTCGAAACGACGAGGTCGAAAATTCGCTCCCGATCTTTCACGGGCTCCAAGGTGTCCCCCTGGAGAAAGCGGATTTTGTCGCACACCTCGTGGCGCGCGGCGTTGGTCCGGGCGACCTCGAGGGCGCGGGCAGAGAGATCCGTCGCCCACACCTCGGCCGCGCCCAACTCTCCGGCCAAGGCCACGGCAATCGCGCCGCTCCCGGTTCCGAGATCCAGAATCCTGATCGTGTGACGCGGAGCCATTTTTTTCGCCAGCTCAAGGGTTACTTCGATCAGGATTTCCGTCTCGGGCCGCGGCACGAGAACCTCGGAAGTCACGTAAAACGGCAGCGACCAAAACTCCCGCTCCCCGGAGATATAAGCGAGCGGCTCACCCCTTGCGCGCCGCTCCAGCAGAGAGTCATAGACCCGCTGCTCTCCGGCGCCCAGGATCACCTGATAATCGCGGTAGAGAGCCTCGCGCGCGCGCCCAACGGCCTTACCCAGAAGCAGCTCCGCGTCGAGGCGCGCGCTTTCTATCCCCGCCCGGGACAGAAACTCCGCTCCTTCCTGGAGGGCGCGGCGAACGGTGATGTCCTCCTCCCTCATCCCTTTCTCCATTTTGGATTTTAGTTTTGCGATTTTAGATTCAATCCAAAATCTAAAATTATCTATTATGTTCACCCCGTTGCCTGCAGCGCTTCCGCCTGGTAGTGCGTGGTCAACGCATCGAGCAGCTCGTCCAGCGACCCCTCCATGACACGGTCGAGCTTATAAAGGGTGAAATTGATTCTGTGATCCGTCACCCTTCCCTGCGGAAAGTTATAGGTGCGGATACGCTCACTGCGATCCCCGCTGCCGACCATAAGTTTCCGGGTCGCCGCGATCTCGGACCTCCGCTCTTCTTCCCTCTTCTCCAGCAGGCGCGCCCTGAGGACCTTGAGCGCCTTCGCCCTGTTCTTGTGCTGCGACTTCTCGTCCTGACAGGAGACCACCAAGCCCGTAGGAATATGGGTCACCCGGACCGCCGAGTCCGTAGTGTTGACGCTTTGCCCGCCGGGCCCGGAGGAGCGGAATACATCGATGCGCAGTTCCTTGGGATCGATCTCGACCTCTACTTCATCGGCCTCCGCCAATACGGCCACGGTTACCGCCGAGGTATGAATTCTTCCGGACCCTTCCGTCGCGGGAACCCGCTGGACTCGATGGACGCCACCTTCGAACTTCATCCGACTGTACACTCCTCTCCCTTCGATAAGCGCGATGATTTCCTTGAACCCGCCCAAGCCTGTAGGATTGGAGTTCATCACCTCGACCCGCCAGCCTCGAGACTCGGCGTAGCGGCTGTACATGCGGAACAGAGAAGCCGCGAAAAGAGCCGCCTCCTCTCCTCCGGTCCCCGCTCTGATCTCCAGGATCACGTTCTTGCTGTCGTTGGGATCTTTCGGAAGAATGAGAAATTTGAGCCGCTCCTCGAGTTCGTCTTTCCGTCCCCGAAGAACCGACAATTCCTCCTTTGCCAGCTCTCTTATCCCCTCGTCCCTTTCGTCGAGCAGCTCGCGGTTGCCCTGAATCTCCTGTTCGTTCTTCTTCCACTCCCGGTAGCAGGCGACGATCTCCTCAAGCTCGGCACGCTCCTTCGCCACCTTGGAGTACTCCCTCTGCCTACCCACAAGTTGGGGATCGCTCAGCAGGTTTTCCAATTGCTGGTATCGCTTCTCGACCTCTGCCAGTTTGTCCAACATACTCTTACCGCCATGTTCCATAAATAAAAAAGGGCAAAGGGTGTCCACTGCCCTTTGCCCTTTCTCTCATCCGAGACCTAATGGATCACATCCAGCCTCAAACCCTCCGGTGAGATCAATTCTTGATCCCGTATTTCCTCTTGAACTTCTCTACCCGGCCCGCTGAATCGACAAGCTTCTGCTTGCCGGTAAAGAAAGGGTGGCACTGGGAGCAAATCTCCACGTGGATACTCTGAACCGTCGACCGCGTCTCAACCACATGACCGCAGGCACAGGTAATCGTGGCCTTTTTGTATTCCGGATGGATGGCTTCTTTCATAGCGTTTTCCTTTAAATACTATCAAATTCTATAGCATAAACGGGGTGGCTCTTCAAACCCCTCCCACAGCCCCCAGCCGAAACCCGCAATGCTCGAGCTTTAATAGCCGCAAGCAGTGGATGACAAATATTGGCATGGAACTTGCTGCAACCTTAAAAATTACAGGAGTGTCAAAAAAAGTGTCGAGAAACCAACTATTCTACTGCCGCCATTTGGTACTTTTTTGTCACACTGACAAACTTTGCCAAGGAAAAAGGGGAAGGATATGGAGCAGGCGACCTCTCGAATTTTGATTGTTGAGAGCTTTGGCAGCAACGTGAGATCCCTTTCGGGCCATTTATCGAGCTTCCCCTTCCCCCTGGAGATCGTCGCGGCGGCTGATGCGGTATCGGCCTTGAACCGGCTGCAACGCGAGGCGATCGACCTGGCCATCCTGGACAGCTGCCTAAAGGGGAAGACAGACGGCTTCGAGCTTTGCCGTATCTTGAGGGAATCCCCGTCACAGAACAACGATATCCCGACCATACTTATTTTATCCGGCTATTTGTCTTTAGAACGCGTCAAAGGCATTTCGGCGGGAGCGGATCTGCTTCTCCACAGGCCCGTGGTCAAGGAAGAGCTGCTGAGAATGATGCAGTTACTGCTCGGATGGAGATTCGAGCACATGGCAAATTTACCGTCACCTCGATTTGAGAACCGCGGACTTCGCAGGCTGCACTCCGCGAGCCAGTTAAGGGGGGCATAGTGGTGGCGACCAGAGTCCTTATCGTTGAAGACCACCTAGATTCCCTGGAGGTCCTCACCATCCAGTTGAAGGCGATGGGCTATGACGTTATTGAGGCGACCACCGGAGAAGAGGGGATAGAGAAGGCCGAGGTGCATCATCCCGAGGTGATTGTCATGGACCTCGGGCTCCCCGGGATCAACGGCATCGAAGCGACCCAAAAATTGAAACAAAATCCCTCGACCGCGAGCATCCCCGTCATCGCTCACACCGCGTGGTCCGAAGACACCTTTAGAGACGAGGGAGAAAAGGCCGGCATATCCGATTTCCTAACCAAACCCGCTACCCCCTACCGTTTTAAGACGACGATTGAAAAGCACCTCAAATTGAAAACCTGTTGATTTTCGTCAACGGCATCGTTCTCGCCCCGGGCCTTTCTGACTTGCAGGCAGATGACCCCGAAAGGTCATCTTGGCTGATTATTTTCTTGCTTTGTCAGCAGTCGGCTTCGGAAAATTCCTGAAGAACTCCGGAGCTATCAAAAGTCAAAGTGTACTGACGGCAGCCGCCAGGGGTCCCCGGGATCAACTCGGGCTGGTTGCTTCTCGGAAAGGCCCCGGGCTGCCCGCCCCCGTAGGTGCTCACCGGCGGCGGCGGAAGGCTCACCATGGGAGGGGCGCCTTTCATCACAACCTTGTAGACCCAAAGGTGCCTGCCGTCGTCGAGCACGCTGGCGGAGGTGGGAAGACCCATAGCCTCCTTGATCCCTTCCTGGCTGATTTTATGGACGTTCTCGGAAAGAAAGGCGGAACGAGTGACCTGAGGCGCGCAGGATGAAAAAAGGATAACTGCAATGATATACCCGAAGAGCCTCATGGGTGTGAACGAACGCGAGCAGTAAAACAATAGATCAGTAGACCGCATTGTCGCATTCTCCATTGTTCGAATGTCTAATGCTCCAATGCTCTAAATTTTTGCAAAACAAAAATTTGGTGGAGCCGATGGGAGTCGAACCCACGACCTCTTGAATGCCATTCAAGCGCTCTCCCAACTGAGCTACGGCCCCACTAAAGACTAAAGATGAGAGATGAAAGAT
>MGSR01000001.1:1735-9979 GCA_001798565.1 Deltaproteobacteria bacterium RIFCSPLOWO2_12_FULL_60_16 | reverse complement strand
CCGCCGCTCATCGCCACCACCACTTTTTTCCTCTTCGTAGACATCGAACGATAGAAAATTTTGAATTTTTAATTCTTAATTTTGAATTTCGACAGGCTCTAAATTAAACATTAATAATTCACAATTCAAAATTGATTTATTCGCTTCTCGACTTCTTCAGCTCCTCTTCCAATCCCCCCTGCCGCGCGCTCAGCTCGCTGACTCTCTTCTCGAGCCGCTCGACCTGCTCGAGCGCGCTGGTGAGCGCGCGCTGCACCGGGTCGGGCAGGTCGGCCGAGTTGAGATCGATGATCGCCTTGCCTGCCGGCGTGTGCCTCGTCTCTGTCTTCACGACCTTGCCCGGGATGCCGACCACAGTGGAGTGCGGCGGCACCGAGGTCACCAGCACGGAGCCCGCGCCCACCCGGCTGTGGCGGCCGACGGTCACCGGCCCGAGGACCGCCGCGCCGCTGAATATGGTGACCGAGTCCTCAATCGTGGGGTGGCGTTTGATGCGCTGCGTCGACGTGCCGCCCAGCGTGACGCCCTGGTAGATCGTCACGTCATCGGCGATCTCGCTCGTCTCGCCGATCACCACGCCCATGCCGTGATCGATAAAAAACCGGCGGCCGATTTTCGCTCCGGGATGGATCTCGATGCCGGTGAGGAAGCGGCCGACGTGGCTGACAAAACGGCCCAGCCCCTTGAGCCCTTTGATCCAGAGAAGATGGGCTACGCGGTAAAAGAAAAGCGCGTGGAAGCCGGGATAGGTAAAGAGGATCTCCCAGATATTGCGCGCCGCCGGATCGCGGTCGAAAACGACCTGGATATCTTCTTTCAGCGTGTCCCACATAAAAAATAGGCATCAGGCAAGAGGCATTAGGCGATAGCTTAAAAAGTGCCTTTAGGTTTTTGCGGGCCGCGAATCCTTGTACAATTTATAGTCTATGCTATCCACCAGCGCCTGCCAGCTCGCCTCGATCACGTTCTGGGAGACCCCCACGGTGCCCCACCGGTCCTTCTTGTCGCCCGATTCGATCAACACCCGCACCGAGGCGCCCGTGCCCTCCCCCGATGAAAGCACCCGGACCTTATAGTCCAGCAATTCCATCTCTTTGAGAGAGGGATAGAATTTGGTCAGCGCCCGCCGCAGCGCCTGGTCCAGCGCGTTTACCGGGCCGTTTCCCATTGCCGCCGCGTGCTCCATGACGCCGTCCACCTCGACCATGATCGTCGCTTCCGAGATAGGCGGCTCGCCTTCTTTGCGCTTTTCGTCGATCACGCGAAAGCCGACCAGGCGAAAATTTTTTCTCTTCCTTCCCAGGGCCTCCTGGATCAAAAGCTCAAAGGAAGCCTCCGAGGCCTCGAACTCGTATCCCTGGCTTTCCAGATTCTTGATGCGGCCCAGGATCTCGTGCGCCGCGTGATCGTTGCTCCTGAGATCGATGCCGTACTCCTTCGCCTTGTAGATGATATTGCTGCGCCCGGCCAGATCGGAAACCAGCACCCTCTGGCGATTGCCGACGAGCTCGGGGTCGATGTGCTCGTAGGTCTCGCGGTTCTTGAGAATCCCCGCCACATGCATCCCGCCCTTGTGGGCGAAAGCGCTGTCCCCCACGTAGGGTTGATGCTTGTTCGGGCTGATATTGGCCAGCTCATCCAGGAAGTGGGATACCTCGCGCAGCTTTTTCAGCTGTTCGGGGTCGATGCATCTCTTTCCCATCTTGAGATGCAGGTTGGCGATGAGCGAGCAGAGATTGAGATTGCCGCAGCGCTCGCCGATCCCGTTGATCGTCCCCTGCACCTGCCGCACCCCCATCTCCACGGCCGTCATGGTGTTGGCCACGGCCAACTCTCCGTCGTTGTGGCAATGAATCCCCAGCGGCGTCTTGATGACGCCTTTCAGGCTTGAGATGGCGCCGCGGATGTCGCCGGGAAGGCGCCCGCCGTTGGTATCACATAAAACGATCCAATCGGCGCCGCCCTCCTGCGCCGCCTTGAGACACTCCAGGGTATACTCGGGATTCGAGCGATAGCCGTCAAAAAAATGCTCCGCGTCGAAGATCACCTCGTCCACGCGCTCTTTCATGAAGGCGATGGAATCCGCGATGAGCTCCAGGTTCGCCTTCTTGCTGATCCGCAGGTCGTCGCGCACATGGAGATCCCATGCCTTTCCTACCAGAGTCACGACCGGCGTGTCCGCGTCGAGGAGCGTCTTCAGGCTGAGATCCTGAGAAGACTTGGAAGAGGCCTTCCGGGTCATCCCGAAAGCGGCAATCCTGGTCTGTTTGAGTCTCAGCCTCTTGACCGCCTTAAAGTACTCCTCATCGCGCGGGTTGGAGCCGGGAAACCCTCCCTCGACGTAATCCATCCCGAACTCCGCCAGCTTTTCCGTTATGCGGAGCTTGTCCTCGAGGGTAAAAGAGATATCCTCCGCCTGGCAGCCGTCCCTCAGGGTGGTGTCATAGATCAAAACGTCTTTCATAGATTCCCCTGCTTCTCGACAAACGCCTCGTGCAGGACCCGAACCGCGTGCTCCATCTCCTTCTCGTCGATGACCACCGAAATCTTGATTTCGGAGGTCGAGATCATCTGTATGTTGATTTCCTCGCGGGCGAGCACCTGGAACATCTTCGCCGCCACCCCCGCGTGGGTGCGCATCCCGACCCCGACGATCGAGACCTTGGCGATGCCCGGGTCCACCCTCACCCCCCCGGCTTGTATGACGGAAGCGGTCTTTTCCACCAGCGAGAGCGCCTTCTTATAATCCGCCTTGGGGACGGTAAAAGTCAAATCTGTGGTGCCGTCCTCGCTGGCGTTCTGGATGATCATGTCGACCACGATGTTCGCCCCGGAAATCGGCGAAAAGATCTGGGCCGCGAGGCCGGGGCGATCCGGAACTTTCAAAAGGGTGATCTTCGCCTCGTTCTTGTCGTAGGTCACGCCGGAAACCAGGACCTCATCCATGCTTTCATCCTCCTCCACCACCCATGTCCCCTCCAAGTCGGTAAAACTGGAGCGAACATGGACGGGCACGGCAAATTTCATGGCGAGCTCCACGGAGCCGATCTGCAGCACCCTGGCTCCCGTGCTCGCCATCTCGATCATCTCTTCGAAAGAAATACGGTCCAATTTTCTCGCCTTCGGGCAGATGCTGGGGTCCGTCGTAAAAACGCCCTCCACGTCCGTGTAGATCTCGCACACGTTCGCCTTCAGCGCGGCCGCCATCGCCACGGCGCTGGTGTCCGATCCTCCGCGCCCCAGCGTCGTAATGTTCTCCTCTTCGTCCACGCCTTGAAACCCCGCCACTACCACGATCTCTCCGTCCCTAAGCGCCCGTTTGATTCGCGTCGAGTCGATGCTCTTGATTCTCGCCTTGCCGTAGGCCTTGTCGGTCTCGATCCGCGCCTGATGCGCCAAAAAGGAGCGCGCGGGGCAGCCCAGATCCTTGATCGCCAAAGAAAGCAGGGCGGAAGAGACCTGCTCGCCTGAGGCGAGCAGCACGTCGCGCTCGCGCTCGTCGGGAGACTCGGAGACCTGCTGGGCCAGGGCCACGAGCCGGTTGGTCTCGCCGGCCATCGCCGATACCACTACGACTACGTCGTTGCCCTGTTTTTTCGCCTCGGCAACCTTGCGGGCGACGTGCTTGATCCGCTCGATGCTGCCCACGGAGGTCCCGCCGTATTTCTGCACGATCAACGCCATAATCCCTTTAACAATTCCTCATACCGCTCCCCGTGCGGCGTAAAGGTCAACCTGCGCCGGTTGCCGCCGGCATGCTCAAAACCAATACGCAGACACTCATCCACTGTGTCATCCGGGAGATGCTCGAACCATTCCACGACGCTGACGCCGTCCACGAAAAAATAGTCCGCGAGATTCAACTCCTCGATTTCGCGGCGCCCTTCTACCCGGTAGAGGTCAATGTGATAGAGAGGGAGCCTGCCGTGATATTCATTGATCAGAGTGAACGTGGGGCTGCGAATCCACGCCTCTTTGCCGACCTCGAGTCCTTGCGCCATTCCCCGCACGAAGCAGGTCTTGCCGCTTCCCAGCTCTCCGGTAAGCCCGATGATCTCTCCTCCGTTTAATAGCCTTCCCAACTTTCCCCCCCAGCTTCGAGTCTGGAGCTCTGAGCGAGTTACAACGCTGAAAGAACAATTGTTAATTTTTAATTTTGAATTTTGAATTATCCGAACACCTTTCATTCCGAAAACTTAAAAATTCAAAATTTACAATTCAAAATTGTTTGTGATTTGCCCTGCCTTCTGCCAACTGTTTCATCCCCTGCGGCAGCCCTTCTATAATATCCGAGGCAATGAGCCCTATTTCTCCTTTCGCAGCCGCCACCTGGTCTCCGACAAAGCCGTGGAGATAGACCCCGAGCTTGAGCGCGTCCTCGATTTCAAAACCCTGAGCGATCAAGCCGGCCAGAATCCCTGAAAGGACATCTCCCATGCCCCCGCTCGCCATTCCCGGATTGCCCGTCGGGTTGACGAATACGCGGCCGTCAGCCGCGGCGATCACGCTGCGCGCCCCCTTGAGCACCACATAACAACGGTGCGCGCGGGCAAAGGAACGGGCCACGGCCATCCGGTCCTGATTGACCGCCGCGGTATCCGTTCCCAGGAGCCGCGCCATCTCTCCCGGGTGCGGCGTAAGGACCGGCGGGATTTTTGCGCCGCGGAGCCGCTCCAGCTCGCTCGCCAGGACGCTGAGCCCGTCGGCGTCGATCACCCAGGGAACGTCGAGGTTCTTGAGCAGCCATCTGAGCGCGCTGCGCGTCGGGTCCCCGACTCCGATGC
The DNA here is from genome assembly GCA_001798565.1 of Deltaproteobacteria bacterium RIFCSPLOWO2_12_FULL_60_16. GTDB lineage: Bacteria > Desulfobacterota > Binatia > UBA9968 > UBA9968 > UBA9968. The sequence goes on along the minus strand of MGSR01000001.1, from coordinate 5,195 downwards.
CCGGCCCGAAAAGGAGAGCGCTTTTTTTGTCGAGCACGCGACGCCACTCCTGATCGCCGAGCGGCTCCATCTCTTCCCCGGCACTCTCTCTCAGAGGCTCGGTCATGACCTCGACCAGGGAGCCGGCGAAGATACCGTTCAGAGAGCGGGGCCCGGCCAAAGTGACAAGCCCGGAGCCGACTCGCATGGCCGCCCTGCAGGCGAGAATCGCGGCCCCGGTCTTTCCGCGCGATCCGGCCATGACCAGAAGATGGCCGTAGTTTCCCTTATGGGTGTCCGGCTCTCTCGAGGGAACGAGCCATTCGATATCTTCTCTCTCCAGGAGCTCCGTGCGCGGCCGCACCTCATCGAAAGCCCGCGGATCAATGCCGATATCCGCCACCGCCAATTCGCCCACGTAGGACACGCCGGGATGAACAACCTGCCCCAACTTGGGAAAGCCGAAGGTAACCGTCATCTCCGCCTTGACCGCGACGCCGAGCGGCCTTCCCTTATCGGCGTCCAACCCGGACGGGAGATCCACCGCTACGATGGGAAGTCCCGCGGCATTCATGATCGTAATGGCCTCGGCGTAGAGACCGCGCACCTCCTCTTTGAGGCCGGTCCCGAGAACGGCGTCGACCAGGAGCTTTTTTCCCTGGATCCTGTGGCTGAGAAGCGACAGGGAGTCGCTTCCCACTTCGAAGAGCTTCCCTCGCGCCTTGAGGTAAGCGCGCAGGTTCGCCGCCGCATCGTGAGACAGCTCCTCCTTCCGGGATAAAAGAACGACCTCACACGGGATCCGTTTTTTTTTAAGCCGGCGCGCCACCACCAGCCCATCGCCGCCGTTGTTTCCCTTGCCGGCGACGACGAGCACTCCGCCTCTGGCGATCCGGCCGAAACGCTCCAGCAATGCGCTAACGACGCCTTCTCCCGCCCGTTCCATCAAGGTCAGGCTCGGAACCCCGTATCTCTGGATCGTCAGCCGATCCAGCTCGCGCATCTCATCCGCAGTAACAACAAACATTCGTTTAAGCCGTTTAAATCGTTCCATTCGTTCAACGTTGAACAATTTGAACCGTTTGAACGTTTTGAACGTCCTACATCCTTGCTTTTATGAGGAGGGCCTTCATCTCCCGGACCGCCTGCTCCATCCCGACCATAACAGCCCGGGCCACTATGCTGTGGCCGATATTGAGCTCGACCATTTCAGGCAGCCGCGCGACGGGAAGGACATTGGCGTAATTCAACCCGTGACCGCCGTGCACCTCCAGGCCCAGACGGCGCGCCAGGGAGGCCGCGGCGGCGACCTGCTCCAGCTCGACAGCCCGATCCCCGGCAGCGTTGCAATAACGTCCGGTATGGAGCTCGACGCCGTGCGCCCCGACCTCACGGCCTGCCGCGATCTGCTCCTCCTCCGGATCGATAAAGAGGCTCACCCGGATGCCTCGCCCCTGGAGTCGCTGCACGGCGTCCCGGATCTTACCCTGGTGCGCGCTCACATCGAGCCCGCCTTCCGTCGTCAGCTCCTCGCGGCGCTCCGGCACGAAACAGGCGTCGTCAGGACGAAGCCTTTCGGCCAAGCGGACCATCTCGGGAGTCACCGCCATCTCCAAATTGACCTTGGTACGAGCCCTCTCGCGCAAGAGCTCCACATCCCGCTCTTGAATATGCCTCCGGTCCTCCCGCAGATGGACGGTGATCCCGTCCGCCCCGCCCTTCTCGGCGAGCAGCGCCGCCTCCACCGGATCCGGGACATCGATCCTCCTCGCTTGCCGCACGGTAGCAACATGGTCGACATTGACACCTAATCTCAACATGGTTTAAGCCGTTCAAAAAGTTCAAATCGTTCAAATCGTTAAACGGCTTGAACGGCTTAAACATCTTGAACCTTTTGAACTCTTATTCGTTTCCAATTTCGTTGCGGATCTGTTCCGCTATCTCATGAGCCATCTGCCGGATCCTTGACTCGTCTTCCCCTTCCAGCATCACTCGCGCCAGGGGCTCGGTCCCGGAGTAACGCACCAGGATTCTGCCGCGCGCGCCCAGCTCTTTCTCGACTGCGGCTATCTTCTGACGGAGCCGCGGCAGGCGGGAAAGTTCCTTTTTCTCCCGGACTCCCACATTGACGAGAATCTGCGGCAGCCTTTTCATCACCCTCCTCAACTCGCTAAGCCGGCGCCCCTTCTCGACCATGATCGCGAGAAGCTGCAGGCAGGTGAGGGCGCCGTCTCCGGTCGTATTGTGGTCCAGAAAGATGACGTGACCTGACTGCTCTCCGCCCAGATTGTATCCCCCCTCCAGCATCTCTTCGACCACGTAACGGTCTCCCACATCGGTGCGCACCACCTTGATACCGGTGCCCTGAAGCGCGAGGTCCAGGCCTAGGTTACTCATCACCGTGGCCACCACCGTATTACCCTTGAGAATTCCCTTTTCCTGCATCTCCCGCGCGGCTATGGCAAGGACATCATCTCCGTCCAGAACTTCGCCGGCGTCATCGACGAAGATGGCGCGATCTCCGTCCCCGTCCAGGGACACGCCGAGGTCCGCGTGGCGCTCCAGCACGGCCCGACGGGCCGCTTCGGGGTGAAGCGCGCCGCAATCCCGGTTGATGTTCTCCCCGTCAGGATGAACCCCGATAGAGACCACCTCCGCGCCCAGTTCGGACAGCACCTCAGGGGCCACCCGGTAAGCCGCGCCGTGACCGCAGTCGACCACGATCCTCAGTCCCTCGAGACTGAGCTGGCGCGGGAAGCTGTTTTTAAGAAAAACGATGTATCGTCCCACGGCATCGGTGACGCGAAAGGCCTTGCCGATCTGCGCGGCCGTAGGCCTGTGAAGGTTGGCCTCGCCGTTTAAAATCATCTCCTCCATGCGCGCCTCGACCTCGTCCGGCAGCTTGAAGCCGTCCGCGGAGAAAAACTTAATCCCGTTGTCCTGGAAGGGATTGTGCGACGCCGATATCACCACCCCGGCGTCCGCTCTCATGCTCCGCGTCAAGAAGGCCACGCCCGGGGTCGGGAGCGGACCGACCAGCAGGACATCCGCGCCGCTCGAGCATATGCCGGAGGCGAGGGCCGTCTCGAGCATGTAGCCCGACAGCCGCGTATCCTTGCCGATGAGGACCTTGTAGCGGTGGGCGCTCGCCTTGTCGGCGGCGCGAACCCCGGAGGCCCGCCTCTTGCTCGCGGTCCGGCTTGCAGAGTGAAAAATCGGCTCGCGCAGCACGGTGGCAACCGCCCGCCCGAGCTTCAGCGCCATCTCAGAGGTCATCGGTTCCAGGTTGGCGACGCCCCGAATGCCGTCGGTCCCGAATAGGTGCCTCTGGTGATTTTTCTTTCCCGGTGATGACATGCCCATTTCTCCTCATTCCTCCATCGATCTATTTCTCAACACCGGAGATCTTCACGCGAAAACGGTCCGGCCTCTGCTCGAGCACTTTAACTTCCGGCGGCAACTTTAGACTCAAGGCGACCGT
>MGSR01000001.1:1570-1636 GCA_001798565.1 Deltaproteobacteria bacterium RIFCSPLOWO2_12_FULL_60_16 | reverse complement strand
CGCCCGGCGCGGGTTCACGCTATAGCTCCCTGCAATATTCTTGGCCTTTACCTCCAGCCGCTGAAA
>MGSR01000001.1:0-1502 GCA_001798565.1 Deltaproteobacteria bacterium RIFCSPLOWO2_12_FULL_60_16 | reverse complement strand
CGGGCCCCGATGAGCTGAGGCGCACCTCGCGAGTTATCTGCCCCCGCCCGCCTTCAAGATCGATCGGCACCGTCTCTATGGAGGTCATCCGGTTTACCTCGTGGGCCGGACCCCGAACCCTGACGGTTTCCGGGTTGACGCTCGCGCGGGCGACCTTGTAGCCGAACGGCAACTTCGTGCCGAGGCGGAGAGTCACCGGAAGAGAACGGACCGCAACCGACTCCAGCTTGAGATTGATGACCGACGGGCTGATGCGCGTGATGCGCACGCCCCGGGGAGGATTAAAAAAATCCGGACTCAGACGAAAAGTCGAAGTCCCGGGTCGCGCCCCCTCCAGATCGAGCACGACTTTCATATAATCGGGGTCCAGGGTGGAAAGGAGGGCTGGAGGACCCATGACGCGCACCTCGACCGGTCCGGCCCCCGGACCGCTGACCATCAAGTCCGACGGAATATTGCGGAACTCCAGCGGAGCCTCGACAGACCTTTCCGACGCCTTTTGTCCCGCGTTGACGAACAGCCAGAGCCCGAACGCAAAAACCAGCGAAAAGAGCTTGAGACCAAGATCACTGCTCGCCAGCGCGATGACTGTTTCCCAGGCGTATCTGGCGTATCTCATGAGCCGAAAAGCCTCTCCAGGGAGTTGCGCATTTGGGGACCGTCCAAGTCCTGAGTCACCTTTCCCTCCACCACGAGAGAGATGCTGCCCTGCTCCTCCGAGATGACGATCGCAGCCGCGTCGGTCTCCTCGGTGAGCCCCACCGCCGCGCGGTGGCGAGTCCCAAGCGCCCTGCTCAAGTTCGGATCCACGCTCAAGGGCAGAAAACAGCGCGCCGCCGTGGCCCTTCCCTTTTGGATCACCAGCGCGCCGTCGTGCATCGGCGAGTGCGGCATAAAAACGCTCTCCAGGAGCTCCCTGGTGACGCGGGCGTCCAGCCGCGTGCCGACCTCGATGTACTCGTTCAGTCCCACTTCCCTCTCTAGCACGATCAGGGCGCCGATCCGCCTGCTTGCCAGCGCCACCACCGCCTTCGCAACCTCCTCGAGCACCTGCCCGCGCTCAATGCGATCGGCGCCGCCGAAAAGAGGCGCCGTGCCCACCTGTGTCAGGGCGCGCCGGATATCGCTCTGAAAAATCACGATGATAACCAGAATGATAGAGCCCAAAAAATTATCCAGCATCCAGGTCAGGGTGAAGAGCCCGAGCATCTGCGACGTCACGTAGGCCAGGAGGACCACGACCAGGCCGATAATCATTTGCATCGCCCGAGTTCCCCGGATCATGTGAATCAGCCGGTAGACGACAAAGGCGATGATGCCGATGTCGAGAGCGTCTTGCCAGCGGAGCTGAGTGAAGATCTCAAACATCCTTCGCCCCCTCCGACCGCGCGCCCCCGAAGCGCATCGCGTCGGCGACGCGAATGGCCCTTCGGGCCTCCTTGACGTCGTGCGTTCGGATCACGCTGGCGCCGCCCAGCACCGCCGCCACGGCCGCCGCCAGG